>NZZM01000006.1 GCA_002698705.1 Formosa sp.
TAAACGCAATGGTGTTGGAGAATTAATTTTAGACTCCAATGGAAATAACCGCATTGAAAACTATCAACGATATGTGCCAGATCCTAACGCAGAAACACTTATTGCCATTTTATTGATTATCTTAGGGGCCGCTATTGTACTTGGATTACAGTGGTATGGAAAGCATCAAAAAAAAACTGTATGAAAACATTCGGTTTGGTTGGTAAAAATATTGACTACTCCTTCTCGGGAACTTATTTTACAGATAAGTTTAAGAAGGAAGATCTAAACTGTGTTTATAAAAACTTTGACATCCACAGCATCGACGAATTTGATGCGATTTTTAAATCCTCTCATGAAATCTCGGGCCTTAATGTAACAATCCCTTATAAAGAAGCTGTGCTGCCATTTTTGGATGCTTTGGATGCAGATGCCCAAAGAATTGGCGCAGTGAATACCATTAAGATTCAAAATGGAAAACGCATTGGTTACAATACAGACCACTACGGCTTTGTAAAAAGTCTGAAGCCTTACTTAAATACTAAACATAAATCGGCACTTATTCTTGGGACTGGGGGTGCATCAAAAGCAATTGCATTTGCCCTAAACACTTTAAATATTCCCTTTTCTTTTGTTTCAAGAACGCCTGATTCTAAAAACTGTTTTGGGTATGATGAATTGAACTCAGAAACAATAGCGGCTCATAAAATCATCATCAATTGTACGCCGCTAGGAACTCATCCAAAAATTGAATTATACCCCCCTATTCCTTATCAAGCGATTTCAAAAAATCATTTTCTGTATGATTTGATTTACAATCCAAGTCAAACACAATTTTTAAATTTTGGATTGAAAGCCAATGCAACTGCTGTAAATGGGCTAAAAATGTTAGAATTACAAGCTGAACGATCTTGGGATATTTGGGATTCATAAATCCAGATAATACTTTTTAATTTGTAGATTAATCAGATAACAGTATATTTATACATTCGAAGGATACATAAATTCAAACCTTTAGACCTATGAATACGCATAACAACCTGCAGGAAGCAGATGGATTATTAGAAAAAGAAAATAAAGAGCAAAAAGGAAAAACACCGGAAAAAAATGCAGTTGATCAAACTGTAAAAAATGATTCCGATGTGGAAGTCATTAATGAAATTACTGAACTTGAAAAAGAAGTCGCTGTCGAAAATAATGATGTAGAATCAACCAATGCTTCAATTAAAGAAACCGAGGATGTATACGATAATTTTGAGCTAGAAGACCTAACAGATGCTTTTGAAGCCTTGCTTAAAAATGATGACCTCTATTTAATACGCCCTAAGATAAATCTCATTAAAAAGGTTTTTAATACTAAATTTTCAGAGTTGTTAAATGATAGCAAAAAGGCTTTCTTAGCTGAGGGTGGTAACAGTATTGATTTTAATTTTACAAGTCCACATAAAAAGAAGTTCAATTCCTTGTCAAGGAACTACAGAGAAAGAAATGAAAAATTTCAAAAAAGTAAAAAACAAGATTATAAAAAGAATCTTGAGTTAAGGCTTAAAATTATTGAAGAAATTAAAGCCTTGATTAATGTTAATCAAAATAGCAACACAAGCTATAATAATTTTAAAGATTTACAAGACAAGTGGCGAAATATTGGAAAAGTACCATTGAAGGATGCCAATAATGTTTGGAATAATTATCGTCACCATGTAGAAAGATTTTATGACTTTTTACATTTAGATCGTGATTTAAGACAAAGAGATTATAAATATAATCTTGAAAAAAAAACAAAAAATTATAGAAAGTGCTAAAGAACTTGCATCAGAACAAAATCTTGCTCGTGCATTCAGGGAGTTACAAGCACTGCATAAAATCTGGAAAGAAGAATTGGGTCCGGTATCAAGAGAATACAGAGAAACATTATGGGAAGAATTCAGTACAGCCACAAAAATAATTAATGAAAAAAGAAAAATTTTTAATTCTCAAATTGAAGAAGAACTAGTTGCTAACTTGAAATCAAAAGAAAATATTATTTCCAAAATTAACTTAATTGCTGATAAAGAAGATAAAGAACATTCATATTGGCAAAATCAAATCAAAGAAATTGAGAAACTAAGAGAATCATTTTTTAAAATCGGAAGTGTCCCAAAAAAATCAAGAAATAAATCTTGGACAGATTTTAAAATGGCAGTTAAAAAATTTAATAAAAAAAAGAATAATTTTTATAAATCATTTAAAAAAGAACAGGCAGAAAATTTCAGAAAGAAAAAAGAACTTGTTGATCTAGCTGAACAAAATAAAAACAGTGATGATTTAGAAACAACTGTGGTTTTAATGAAAAATATTCAAAATCAATGGAAAAAAATAGGGCATATTCCAAGAAAAGAAAGTAGTAAGCTATGGAAAGATTTTAGAGGAGCATGTAACCATTTTTTCGATCGTTATCATGAACAAAAAAATTCAGGCACGATTGAGGAAATAAAAACGTATGAAAAAAAAGAGCAATTATTAAATACTTTAAACGAATTTGAGATTAATGATAATAACCAAATTAATTTAAGTAGTTTAAAAGAGTACTCAAAAAAATGGTCTGAATTAGGAAATGTACCAAAAAACAAAAAACAAATAAATAAGGAATTCTTTAAAAAAATAAATTCGTTACTAGTTAAAATTGGTATTAGTGAAGCTGAACTAAAAACATTAAAGTATAGTAATAAATTGTATGAGTTAGTTAAAAATTCTAAGGCTCTAAACAACGAAATTTCCTTTGTTAGAAAAAAAATTGTTGAAATAAAATCAGAAATGAACCAATTGGAAAATAATTTACAATTTTTCTCCAAAGTAGAAGACGATAATCCTATGATTTTAGATGTTAAAAGTAAGATTGAAAATCACAAAAACGAATTAAAGGAGTGGAATCAAAAACTTTCAACTATTAAGAAAATTATTCACTAGATCGGTAACTTTTCGCTTCCTCCCAAATTATATTCATTTCTTCGATTGTCATATTTAACAATGAAAGTTTTTTAAGATTTACTTGTCTCTCTAAATATTTAAAACGCTTTATAAATTTCTTATTTGTTCTCTCCAGAGCACTTTCGGGATTTATTTTTAAAAAACGTGCATAATTAATAATAGAAAATAATACGTCTCCAAACTCATCTTCCATTTTATCTTGATCTTTTCTATCAACCTCTTTCTTGAATTCATCTAACTCCTCCTCTACTTTTTGAAATACTTGTTCAGTTGATTCCCAGTCAAAGCCAACTCCTGCTGCTTTTTCTTGAATACGTATTGCTTTGACCAATGCTGGTAAAGTTTTGGGTACTCCATCTAACACACTTCTATTACCCTCTTGTAACTTAATTTTTTCCCAATTTTGTTTTACATCATCTTCATTTCTCACTTCAATATCTCCATAAATATGAGGATGCCTAATAATTAATTTATCACAGACATTGTTTAAGACGTCAGCAATATCAAAATCATTAGTCTCACTACCAATTTTTGAATAAAAAATAATATGCAATAATAAATCCCCTAACTCCCCTTTAATTTGTTTCAAATCATTTTCTAAAATCGCATCAGTCAATTCATAAGTTTCCTCTATGGTAAGTGGCATTAATGATTCCATTGTTTGTTTTTTATCCCATGGGCATTTACTTCGTAATTCATCCATAATGGTTAATAATCGATTAAAGGCTTGTATTTGATATTCACGTCTTGTCATTTATTTTAGTAGTTTATTTCTCATAGATTGAGCGGTAAAGTTATATTCATCTATAATTTCCTTTACAATTGATGATACCGGCAACAAGGTATCAATTAAAGCTGAAATCTGACCAATTTCTAATTTTCCTGTTTCTAAGTCACCTTCAAACATTCCAAGTTTTGCTCGTCCAGTTCCAAGAAATGATTGTAGAGTCTCTTTACTGGGGTTGGATTTATATAGTTCTACTAATGATTCATAAAACTTATTCTTTAACATACGAACGGGAGTTAACTCTTTTAATATTAATTTAGTATCTCCTTCACAAGAAGAAAGAACTGCATTTTTAAAAGCAATATGTGCAGAAGATTCTTCACTAGCAACAAATCGACTTCCAATTTGAACTCCATCAGCACCTAAAGCCATCACAGCTAACATGCCATTTCCTGTAGCAATACCTCCTGCTGCAATAATAGGAATTGACACACTTTTACTAACTATAGGAATTAAGGTTAAAGTTGTTGTTTCCTCATAACCGTTGTGACCGCCAGCTTCAAAGCCTTCAGCAACAATAGCATCAACTCCTGCAGCTTCTGCTTTTTGCGCAAACTTAACACTACTTATGACGTGAACCACTGTAATACCATTATTTTGCAACCATGAAGTCCAAGCGCTTGGATTCCCAGCCGATGTAAACACAATTCTAACCTTTTCTTCTACAATAACATCCATTATTTCTTCAATGTTAGGATACAATAAAGGAACGTTAACTCCAAATGGGTATTTAGTATTCTGTTTACATTTTATTATGTGTGAACGTAATACATTAGGATACATAGATCCAGCACCAATTAAGCCTAAAATGCCTGAATTACTTGAAGCAGAGGCTAATCTCCAACCACTATTCCAAACCATACCAGCTTGTACAACAGGGTATTGAATGCCAAATAATGAAGTAACGCGATTTTGCATACTAGAATTTATTCAAATAATATTATAACAATTTAAGAAATTACACCGGATCCAACTAATTCGTCTTCTAAATACCAGGCCACAAATTGACCTTCAGTTATTGCTATTTGATCATTTAAGAATTCGACATATAGTCCATGTGTTGTTTGAAAAATTGTAGCTATTTCTAAAGACTGTCTGTAGCGAATTCTAGCAAGTACTAGAAGTTTTTCACCGATACTTAGCTTTAAATCTGGTCGTACCCAATGAACTTCTTCGTTTACAACTTTAAGTGTTTTGCGGAGTAGACCAGGGTGAGATTTACCTTCACCAACATAAATTATATTTTTGTTAACATCTGTTTCAATTACAAAAAGAGGGTCTTTAGTACCACCAACTCCAAGTCCCTTACGTTGACCTTTAGTGAAAAAATGTGCACCTAAATGTTTACCAACAACAGTTCCGTCATGATTTTCATAAACAATTGGTTTACTCTGATACAAAAGTTCATCTTCCTTAGAATTAAATACAGGAGATGATTTATTATAATTTTCAAAATGTGGTGAAATCTTAATAATTTCTCCTATTTTACTTTTTAACTGTTGCTGTAAAAAATCAGGCAACTTTACCTTTCCAATAAAACAAAGACCTTGAGAATCATTTTTATTTGCTGTTACTAATTTTAATTCAGAGGCCATTCTTCTTACTTCAGATTTATGTAATTCTCCCAAAGGAAACAATGTTTTGGAAAGTTGCTCTTGGGACAATTGACATAAAAAATATGACTGATCTTTATTTTTATCAACACCAGCTTTTAGCGAATAAATTGGTGTTTTTTTATTTGAATTCAAAATATTTTTACGACAATAATGACCAGTAGCGACATAATCAGCTCCAAGAGAAAATGCTATTTTCAAAAAAACATCAAATTTAATCTCGCGGTTACACAAGATATCTGGATTTGGAGTGCGCCCAAGTTTGTATTCGTTAAACATGTAATCTACAATGCGTGATTTATATTCGGTACTCAAATCAACAGTTTGAAACGGAATGTTTAATTTCTCTGCCACAAGCATGGCATCATTACTATCATCTAACCACGGGCAATCATTTGATATAGTTACAGATTCATCGTGCCAGTTTTTCATAAATAATCCAATAACTTGATATCCCTTTTCTTTTAGAAGAAAGGCTGCGATACTTGAATCAACTCCTCCTGAAAGTCCTACAACTACAGTTTTCATATCCTAATTTTAAGAATAATTGTTATTTGAACTTTGAATAAAAAAGACTACTATTTTCTACGCCTTTCTTGCAAAGCCTTTTGTTTTTCAGCTTGTTCCATAATTTCGGCCATCTTTCTTTGAAAACGATTTTGTTTTTTTGGTTTTGCTTTATTGACTTGTATTTTAGCTAAAACTTTTTCTTCATCAATTATATAATTTTTAATAACTAACATAATTCCTATACTTATTAGGTTAGAAACAAAATAATAAAGACTTAAGCCTGAGGCATAATTATTAAAGAAGAATAGCATCAATAAAGGAGAAAAATAAATCATGTATTTCATCATTTTTGCCATATCAGGCATACCTTCCTGTGCAGGCTGCATAGACATGTTTTGACCTGTTGTCATTTTCATGTAAAAGAATATGGCAATGGATGCCAAAATGGGAAATAAACTAATATGATCACCATAAAATGGAATACTAAAAGGCAAATCAACTATTGTATCGTATGAACTTAAATCCTTTACCCATAAGAATGGTTTCTGCCTTAATTCAAATGCAATTGGAAAAAACATAAATAAAGAATAAAAAACTGGGATTTGTAAGATTCCAGGTAAACACCCACTTAAAGGACTAGCACCAGCTTTGTTTTGAAGAGCCATAGTTTCGCGTTGGGCCTTTGCCTTATTGTTTTTATATTTCAATCGCAAGGCATCTAACTCAGGTTTTAATATTTTCATTTTCGCCTGTGATAAAAATTGTTTGTATTGAACAAATGAAAGCAATATTTTCACCATGATAGTCATAACTATAATCGCAATACCGTAAGATAAAAAACTACTAAGCCAAGAATAAAGTGGACTGAAAACAGCTTTATTAATCCAACCAAAGATTCCCCAACCAAAAGGAATACTATTTTCAAGATTACGATTATATTTTTTTAGGGTTTCTGCATAAGTTGGACCAAAATAAAAGTTCATGTCTTTTAATAACTCACCTGAATCATATACTAAGGGAAACTTTGTGATGTACTTTTTAGTAAAAGTTGTATCAATTGTTTCATCATCAACTAAATCGTAAGAATAAACCTTGGCGATATCAATTGGCTTTTCAGAAACTAAAATAGAGCTAAAAAAATGCTGTCGATATGAAATCCATGAAACATCTTCTATTTCATCTTCATCATCACCTGATTGTGATAATTTATTGGTTTTGTCAACTTCATGCTCATAATTTAAGCGTGTATAACGGTTTTCAAAAGTTATGCTTTGATCTTGTCTAAGAGCTTTTAAATTCCATTCAAATTCTGGAACCTTTGAATTGTCAAAAACATCATTTAAACCGTTTGATTTAATTAAAAAACCAACCATATAATCTTCACTGTTAAGTGAATATCTATATTCTAAAAATTTATCGTCAGAGAATTTTAATTTCATTGATAGAATTTGTAAATCGCCTTGATTTTTTAATGTTGGTTCAAAATATAAATCTTTGGTATTAAGAGAACGGTTATCAGATGTTGTGAAATTTAAATTAAATTGAGAATTACCATCTTTTATGAGAAATATAGGTAATGAGTCATGATTTACAAAAGCTTTAAGTTTAACTTCTTCAAGCATACCTCCTTTGTTATTTATTTTAAGTTTTAAGAACTTATTTTCTATAACAGTTATATTATCAGTTTCAAAATTCGCTTCTGAAGAATATTTAAACATCCCTAATTTAGAGTTTTGCTGACTAAAAACAGTTTCGTTATCGAATTCTTCTGAGTTGTTAGGTATATTTAAATCTTCAAATTGTGCTTTTTGTTGCTGTTTTTCAACAATTTCATCAGGAATTGATTTATTTTGAGACATCATGTACAATAAAATCCCACCAATTAAAGCAAAACCAATAAACGATTTTAAATCAAAATTTTTTTCTTCCATAAGTATACATGCAATATGTGATTTTAAATCACCAAAATAGCGATAATTTTTTATTTAGATAGTTTATAATTTAATGCAGCATTCACAAATGATTTAAACAAAGGATGTGGATTGGCCACTGTACTTTTATATTCAGGATGATATTGAACTCCTATAAACCAAGGGTGAGTTGGGATTTCAATAATTTCCACTAGATTAGTATCTTTATTAATTCCAGTAGCTAGCATCCCTTTAGCTTCTATTTGCGGCTTATAGGCTCCATTAAATTCATAACGATGCCTGTGCCTTTCACTAATTGATTTTCTTTTATAAATAGAAAAAGCTTTTGATTCTTTAGAAAGCATACAACTCCATGCACCTAAACGCATTGTTCCTCCTTTATTTTGAACTTGCTTTTGATCTTCCATTAAATCAATAACAGCGTCAGAACAATTAATATCCATTTCGGAGGAATTTGCATTTTTAAGATCTAAAACATTTCTAGAAAACTCTATAACTGCCATTTGCATACCAAGACATATACCAAAAAAAGGGATATTATTCTCTCTAACAAAACGAATTGATTCGATTTTACCTTCAATTCCACGTTCGCCAAAGCCTGGCGCTACTAAAACTCCGTGTAAAGTTTTTAAAATTGACTTGGTATTTGAGGAATTCAAATATTCAGAGTGAATAGATTTCACATTTACCTTAATTTCGTTTGCGGCACCAGCATGAATAAAGGCTTCTAAAATAGATTTATAAGAATCCTGTAACTCTACATATTTACCTATTAATCCAATGTTAATTTCATGAATTGGGTTTTTATGTTTTTTTAAAAATGAATTCCAAGATTTTAAATCAGGTTTATAACGCTTAAGTCTAAATTGATTTAAAACTACTTTATCCAATCCTTCATCCAAAATTAAATTTGGAACATCATATATTGTTGATGCATCAATCGATTGAATTACGCAGTTTTCTTTAACATTACAAAAACGGGCTAATTTTGTGCGAATTGACAAGCCCAATTCGTGTTCAGTTCGACATACCAAAATATCTGCTTGAACACCACTTTCCATTAAAGTTTTAACGCTGTGTTGTGTGGGTTTTGTTTTTAATTCTCGAGCTGCAGAAAGGTATGGTATAAGAGTCAAATGAATTACTAGGGCATTGTTGTTTCCCATTTCCCATTTTAACTGACGTACTGACTCTATATATGGTAAAGATTCAATATCGCCCACAGTACCTCCTATTTCGGTAATAACAATATCAAAATCTCCAGAAGAGCCCAAAATTTTAATACGCTCCTTTATTTCATCAGTTATATGAGGAATAACTTGGACCGTTTTTCCAAGAAATTCTCCTCTACGCTCTTTATTTATGACATTTTGATAAATTCGCCCAGTTGTGATATTATTTGCTTGAGATGTAGGAACGTTCAAAAAACGTTCATAGTGGCCTAAATCTAAATCTGTTTCAGCACCATCATCTGTGACATAACATTCACCATGCTCATAGGGGTTTAAAGTACCGGGGTCAATATTTATATAAGGATCTAATTTTTGGATTGTAACACGGTAACCTTGAGCCTGCAAAAGCTTTGCTAGAGAAGCAGCAATAATTCCTTTACCTAGTGAAGAACTCACGCCCCCAGTAACAAAGACGTATTTAGTAATATTTTGAGTCATTGTGCGCTTTTAAACGCAAACAAATTTACAAATAAGTATTTAAATTTTGGGAATAAAAACAACTTGATTATGAAGATTATTATTTTATTGCTTTTAATTCAACGTCAAAAATGAGATTCGCATTTGGTGGAATTACACCACCAGCACCACTACTGCCATAAGCAAGAGAGCTTGGAATAACAAATCGAGCCTTGTCGCCAACATTGAGAAGACTAACACCTTCGTCCCATCCAGAAATAACTTGACCAAGACCTAAGGTAAATTCGATAGGTTGATTTCGTTTATATGATGAATCGAAAACGGTACCATCAACTAACTGCCCTTTGTAATGTACGGATACAATTTTATTTTTTTCAGCTTTTACACCAGATCCTTGCTCTAGAATTTTATATCGCAAACCGCTATCTGTTTTTTTAAAACCAGATGAAATCTTATCTAATTCAGCTTCATTAATAGCTTTTTCATTTGCTATCCTTTTTTCACGAGACCCCTCAAAAGTTCTAAAGGCCTCAATAGCATTAAATCCTTTGGCATCTTTTCCTTGAGGGATAATTAATAAGGATTTAATTATATCGTCTTGAACAATAGAATCAACTACAGGTTGTCCTTCAACAACTTTTCCAAAAACAGTATGTTTACCATCAAGCCATGGAGTCGCAATATGAGTGATAAAAAACTGACTACCATTAGTACCAGGTCCTGCATTTGCCATGGACAATATCCCTGGTGAATCGTGTTTTAAATCAGTATGAAACTCATCATCAAATTGATATCCTGGATTTCCAGTTCCAGTTCCTGTAGGACATCCACCTTGTACCATAAAGTCTGGAATTACTCTATGAAATTTCAACCCATCGTAATAAGGTTCACCATCATTTTTAATTGAATTTTTTAATATTCCTTTGGCAAGGGCTACAAAGTTACCAACAGTTCCTGGAGTTTTTTTGTATTCTAATTCGATTAATATATCTCCCTTAGAAGTTAAAAACTTAACGTAAAGTCCATTTTTCATAATTAATTTTTGGTATACAAATGTAAGAATGATTTGGAATAAAAAGTTACATTATCAAAAATTAATATAATACAATTAATTTGCCACTTCACTCATAAATTTAATTCTGTAAAGTCTTAGCTCTTCTTCTTCATAATCACCATCAAACTCAACTATAGCATCTTCAATTGAGCCAGAAATAGATTCTAAAAAATAATCATGAATCTCACATTGTTGTTCTTCGTCAAAAATTTCATTAATCCAATAATCAATATTGAGCTTAGTACCTGAAAAAACTATTGACTCTAACTCCTTAACAAAGTTTTGCATTTCCATTCCTTTTGCATCAGCAATATCAGTTATAGGGAGCTTACGGTCTATACTTTGGATTATAAATAATTTTAATGAAGAATTTTGTCCTGTTGATTTAATAACTAAATCATCAGTACGAACAATATTATTTTCTGAGACATATTTATTTATGATATCGACAAAGTCTTTACCATATCGTTTGGCTTTACCTTCTCCAACTCCGTGTACGTTTTGAAGTTCTTCTATTGAGGATGGATATTTAAAAGTCATGTCTTCAATGGAAGAATCTTGAAAAATTGTATATGGAGGAATTCCTAATCTTTTAGCATTTGATTTACGAAGAGCCTTCAATATTTTTATTAAGCTATTATCAGTTTTAGATTTTAAGGGGTCTGATGAACCTACGAAATCTTGTTCTTTATAATTATGATCTTCTCTAATCATAAAAGATTTTGGAGATTTAATAAAATCGTGACCTTTTGTTGTGATTTTTACAACTCCGTATGACTCTATTTCTTTTAAACAATATTTTGATACTAAGGCCTGACGAAGTAATGCAGTCCAATAGCTTGACTCTTTAGTTTTTCCATTTCCAAAAAAATCTAGTAAATCAGTTTTGTGAGATTTGATCAATGCATTAGGCTGACCTGTAATTACCCTTACCAAATCTTTGATCTTGTACTTTTCGTTCGTTTGTTTAATAATTTTTAAGGCTATTAATAAATCAACTTTTGCTTGAACTTGTTTTTTTGGATTTCGAAGGTTATCGTCCATATCAGGAAGTTCACAAGTTAAGTTGTCAAAATCTTCACCAAAATAATGTAAAATGAATTTTCTTCTAGAAATTGAGGTCTCAGCTAGGGCTACAACTTCTTGCAGTAATGAAAATCCTATTTCTTGTTCTGCAACTGGCTTACCAGACATGAATTTTTCTAATTTTTCGATATCTTTATATGAGTAAAATGCCAAACAGTGGCCCTCACCTCCGTCGCGACCTGCACGGCCTGTTTCCTGATAATAACTTTCGATACTTTTAGGCATATCATTATGTATAACAAATCGAACATCAGGTTTATCAATGCCCATACCAAATGCAATTGTTGCGACAACTACATCAATATCCTCCATCAAAAACATATCCTGATGTGATGAGCGAGTTTTAGAATCCAGCCCAGCGTGATAAGGAAGAGCCTTTATATTATTAACTTGTAAAATTTGAGCCAACTCTTCAACACGTTTTCTACTTAAGCAATAAATAATACCGGATTTACCTTCATTTTTCTTGACAAAACGAATAATATCATTATCGACCTGAGAAGTTTTTGGTACTATTTCATAGTATAAATTGGGGCGATTAAAAGAGGCTTTAAAGGTCAAAGCATCAGAAATTCCGAGATTTTTTAAAATATCTTCTTGGACTTTTGGAGTTGCAGTAGCAGTTAAACCTATAATTGGAATATTATTTCCTACCTGACATATTATTTTTTTTAAATTTCTATATTCTGGCCTAAAGTCATGACCCCATTCGCTTATACAATGAGCTTCATCCACAGCCATAAAAGAAATAAGTTGAGATTTTAGAAAAGAAATATTTTCAGCTTTTGCTAATGATTCTGGAGCTACATATAGTAATTTTGTTATACCACTAGCTATATCAGCTTTAACGTTCTTTATTTCTGATTTATTTAGAGAAGAATTTAATACATGAGCAACTCCTTCTTTTTCTGAAATACCTCTAATGGAATCAACTTGGTTTTTCATAAGTGCTATAAGTGGAGAGACAACAATTGCTGTTCCGTCTTGCATTAATGCTGGAAGCTGATAACACAGAGACTTACCTCCACCTGTTGGCATAATTGCAAAAGTATTATTTTGGGAAATAATACTTTTAATAACAGATTCTTGTAATCCTTTAAATTTATTAAAACCAAAGTGAGATTTTAAGGCAATGTGCAGGTATTCTGATGAAATTTTCATTTGAATTCAAAATATTCGTATCAACAATAAATTAATAAGCTTATTATGTGACAATTAATACTTATTATTTGTTTTTTTGTAATCCAATTCTAAGATAAGTATATTTACCCTGTTACACAATTAATTATGAAAGATTTAATATCGGAAAATAAAATCAAAGAGATAGCCAAAAACTCAATAATTGATCAAAGTAAAGCTATAAAAAACTTAGCTAATTTTATTGATGATTCATTTTTGAAGTCAATTGAAATAATTTATAATTGCAAAGGACGCGTTGTAGTTACAGGAGTTGGCAAAAGTGCGATTATTGCTAATAAAATTGTAGCTACAATGAACTCAACTGGTACTCCATCAATTTTCATGCATGCTGGAGACGCAATTCACGGTGACTTAGGTTTGATTAAGAATGGAGATATTATAATTTGTATCTCAAAAAGCGGAAATACTGCCGAAATAAAAGCTCTAATTCCAATATTAAAACAAACTAAAAACCCTATTGTTGCAATTACTGGAAATAAATCTTCAATTCTTGCAAAAAATGCTGATTTTGTTCTGAATTCCTATGTTGAAAAAGAAGTCTGTCGTAATAATTTAGCCCCAACAACTAGTACAACTGCCCAAATAGTTATTGGTGATGCAATTGCCATATGTTTACTTGAACTTAGAAAATTTACAAAAGATGATTTTGCTAAATTCCATCCGGGTGGAATTCTTGGTAAGAAATTATTTTTGAAAGTTAAAGATTTATCTAAAAAAAATGAATCCCCTGAAGTAAATCCAACATCATCATTAAAAGATGTTATCCTTGAAATATCTCATAAACGCCTTGGAGTTACAGCTGTAACTCTTGATAAAAAAATATTAGGAATTATTACAGACGGTGATTTAAGAAGAATGTTATCAAATACAGATAACATAAATAATATATCTGCAATGGACATTATGTCGAAAAAACCTAAAACTATTAATCAAAATTCATTAGCAGTTGAAGCAATTGAATTGATGAAATTAAACGAAATCTCTTCACTACTAGTTGTTGACGATGATAAATACATAGGAGTTGTGCACATACATGACCTCATCAACGAAGGAATTATTTAACTATGAGTCAAGAAAAAGACATGTCATTTTTAGACCATCTTGAAGAATTGAGATGGCATATCATTCGTAGTTCACTAGCAATTACATCATTAGCTTTAATTTCATTCATATTCAAAAGGCTATTATTTGATACTATAATTTTAGGCCCCACAAAACCAAACTTTCTTACGTACGATATTCTTTGCAAAGCTTCCAGTCTAATAAATTTAAATAGTTTTTGTAATACTATTTTTGAATTTGAAATTCAAAGTAGAACCATGGCTGGTCAATTCTCAGCACATATTTGGACTTCAATTACCTTTGGATTTGTTTTAGGATTCCCATATGTTATTTATGAGTTTTGGAAATTTATTAGCCCAGGATTGTATTCAAAAGAAAAAAAATACTCTAAAGGTTTTATAATAGTTTCCTCGATTCTATTTTTTATTGGGGTCCTTTTTGGATATTATGTTGTTTGCCCATTATCAATAAATTTTCTTGGAAATTATAGTGTGTCAACCCAAGTACACAACGACTTTGACTTAAATTCTTATATTGGGCTTGTGAGATCATCTGTGATAGCATCTGGTCTTATTTTTGAATTACCTATTATAATATTCTATTTAACTAAAATTGGTCTAGTAAATCCTGAATTTTTAAAAAGAAACCGAAAATATGCACTTGTAATTGTGTTAATTATAGCTGCAATAATTACACCACCGGATGTAGCGAGTCAAATTATTGTTGCAGTCCCTGTTGTTATATTATATCAAGTCAGTATATTTATTTCTAAAATGGTAATAAAAAAAGAAAAAAACCCTAAATAAAATATATTTATGTAATTTTCAATTATTTATATTTGGTATTTGAAATTTTCTATGAAATTATGTGTTAAAAATTTAATGAAATCCTACAATGGTAGAAAGGTCGTTAAGGATGTTTCATTTAAAGTAGAGCAAGGCGAAATTGTTGGACTCTTAGGTCCAAATGGAGCTGGAAAAACAACTTCATTTTACATGACAGTTGGATTAATCAAGCCAAACGGAGGATCTATTTATTTAGATAATCAAGAGATTACCAATTTTCCCATGTACAAACGAGCTCAGATTGGGATTGGTTACCTAGCACAAGAAGCTTCTGTATTTAGAAAGTTATCAATTGAAGACAATATTTTAAGCGTCTTACAAATGACTAAATTATCAAAAAAAGAACAAAAAATTAAAATGGAATCTCTAATTGATGAATTTGGATTAAACCATATTCGAAAAAATAGAGGAGATTTACTTTCAGGTGGTGAGAGACGACGAACTGAAATTGCACGAGCATTAGCTACAGATCCAAGTTTTATTCTTCTTGATGAACCGTTCGCAGGCGTAGACCCTGTAGCTGTAGAAGATATACAACGAATAGTGGCACGTTTAACACAAAAAAATATTGGAATACTTATCACAGACCATAACGTTCAAGAAACTCTAGCCATAACAGATAGGACCTATTTGATGTTTGAAGGAAGTATTCTAAAAGCTGGTGAACCTGAAGTACTTGCCAATGATGAAATGGTTAGAAAGGTTTATCTAGGTCAAAACTTTGAATTACGAAAAAAGAAATTAGAATTTTAAATTGATTATGAGTCTTTTTGATGACTTCGAATTATTTTTTTTTGGTAGCGAGCTTGGATGACATCAATTAGAACTAAAATTATAATTATAAAGTAAAAGGTCGTTTTACTCATTGGAACAATCTCTTCCCCCAAAAGCTTTATTTGTGCAAGATGTCCACCTTCTGTTAAAAGCATAATACCAACTATGAATAATACAAATAACCCAAGCACCTCATACATTCTATTTTTTGTTAAAAAATCTGTTACTTTTTCTGCCAACCAAATCATTAATAGTCCGCTAATAACTATAGCGACTGCCATGATCCAAAAAATATCTGTAAGAGCCATGGCACTTAGAATTGAATCAAAAGAAAAAACCACATTCATTACTACAATCATACTAACAACTTTTGAAACACTCTGCTTTGAGCTAGAATCATTTATAGTGAACTTTTTAAAACTGACCATATGCCAAATTTCTTTCATGGCTGTAAAAAGAATAAAAACACCCCCCATTAGCACAATTAAGCTGTGAATATTAAAATGACCTTCCAGCATATCCTCAAAAGGAATGTGTAAAATTGGTTCCTGAAAATAATCTATAAGTTTCACTAAAGCAAACAACAGAATTATTCTAAAAATAATTGCCATACCAATACCGGCTTTTCGCACAAAGGATTGACGTGCTACATCCGCTTTTTTACTTTCTAAGGAAATATAGAGTAGATTATCAAATCCAAGAACAGCTTGAAGTAGTACAAGCATTAATAGGGTTAAAATATTTTCAAACATCGTTTGGAGGTTTTATTAGAGACAGTAACACATAAGAAAAAATGATAAGGTATATTCCAAAAAACTTAAAGATTATTAAAAAAACTAAGGACAAAATCAAAAAAATGTATTTTTCAAGATTGTCAGAAATTTTCCAAGTTTGAAATTTCAAAGTAATAAACTTAACGGGCGAATTTAATAAAACTGTACTGGTCAAAGTAAAGGCTAATAAGAACCAAGGGTTTAAAATAATAAAATTAAAGGCTTCGTTGTTCTGATATTCTAAAATCATAGGAAAACTTAATATGAGTAGTGCATTTGCTGGGGTGGGCAGTCCTGTAAAATAATTTTTTTGGTCGACTATAATATTAAAATTTGCCAAACGGTAAGCTGATCCAAGAGTTATGAGTAAGCCCGTATAAGGCAGTAAATCCATATAGTGTCCTGAACCTGATATTGATAAAGACAATAATTGGAACATGATTAGCCCTGGAACCAAACCACTGGTGACCATGTCGGCCAAAGAATCCAATTGAAGCCCAAGCGTAGATTCTACTTTTAGTTTTCTAGCTAAAAAACCATCAAAAAAATCGAAAAAAATTCCCAATAAAACAAATAAGGCAGCTATTGTTAATGCTCCTTCTACAGCAAAAATAACCGCAATTGCACCAGAAAATAAATTGAGAAGTGTGAGGAGGTTAGGAATGAAAGCTTTCAAACGAATAAAATTTATTTAGTAAAAATAATAAACTATTTTTGTTTGTAGCGAAATAACAACAATATCTGCTTGAAATTTCAGTTTATAAATCAAACAAGGAACCTATAATTTGAATCTTAAACATTGTTTTTTACCCATTTTATTGACCTTCTCACTGGCAATCAATTCACAAACCACGCGAAAATATTCAAATGAGTTTATGAACATTGGAGTGGATGCAGCAGCTTTGGGAATGAGTGGCGCTGTCAGTGCTACAACCAATGATGTCAATTCGGGCTTTTGGAATCCTGCAGGGCTGGTTCATATAGAAGACCATGCATTAGCTTTGATGCACTCTAGTTATTTTGCCAATATTGCCAATTATAATTACGTGGGCTTTGCAATGCCCGTAGACGACCGAAGCGTAATTGGAATTTCTATGATAAGATTTGGTGTGGATGATATACTAGACACAACCCAATTGATTGATCAACAAGGTACTATCAATTATGACCGAATTAATTTGTTCTCAGCAGTAGATTATGGTTTTACTTTTTCCTATGCAAGGAAACTTCCAATTTCAGGATTAAATTATGGAGTAAATGCAAAAATTATCCGCCGTATAATTGGAGATTTTGCTAGCTCTTGGGGGTTTGGACTGGACCTTGGAATTCAATTTGATTACAATGATTGGAAATTTGGATTAATGGCGCGAGATATTACCACCACTTTTAACAGCTGGACTTTTGACGAGGGCAGATTACAAGACATTCAAAGTGCCATACCTGGACAAAACCAGGAAGAACCAGAAGCAACTGAACTGACGCTTCCCAAGCTTCAACTTGGAATCGCAAAAACTTTTATTTTTGATTACGATTATTCACTTAAAGCTGAAATTGATCTGATATGTCGTTTTGAGCAAAACAACGATTTAATTTCAACCTCATTTATAAGCATCAATCCTGCCATTGGATTTGAATTTGGGTATATAGATTTGGTGTATTTAAGAGGAGGTGTTGGTAATTTTCAAAACGAATTACAATTTGATAACAGTGAATCTTTGACATTTCAGCCCAATTTAGGTGTTGGATTTAAGTATAATGGCATTTCTGTTGATTATGCCATAACAGATATTGGGGACCAGAGTGTGGCTTTGTATTCCAATGTCTTTTCACTTAAAATAGATTTAGGGATTTTTAGAAGATGATACAACTCAAAACATATTTACTGACACTGGTATGCACACTGTTTTTGTTTCAGGCCAATGCACAATTCCAATTATCTAAAGAATCGGAAGTAAGTGTACTCACAATTGGACCAGGTCTTGTTTTAAATGATGCTTTTGGTCACAGTGCCATACGTATCAAAGACCCTGGTCAGCGTATTGACCTTGTATTTGACTATGGGCGTTATGATTTTCAAGCGGAGGGGTTTTATTTAAATTTTGTGAAGGGAAAATTAGACTATGAAATAGGATGGGCTAATTATGAATCATTTATAGCAAATTACAAGCTTCAGAAAAGGCGGGTAATATCCCAGATCATCAATTTTACACTGGAAGAAAAGCAAAAGTTATTTGAAGCATTACTGACTAACATAAAATCTCAAAACAAAAGTTACTCTTACGATTTTTTTTACAACAATTGTGCTACCAAAATAAAAGATGCCCTTATCAATGCCTCTAATAAAAGGATTTTATTTTTACCACCTGAGAATTTTAAATCATTAACTTTTAGAGACCTGATTCGCTCAAATGTGCCGCAAAACTCTTGGGGAGGCTTGGGAATTGATATCGCTTTGGGTTCAATTATTGATCGTTCTGCATCTGTAGAGGAACACCTTTTTTTACCAAAATACCTTTACGAAATTTTAAAGGTTTCAAAGTTCAACCCCAAAAATATAAGATTAGTTGTTAGGTCTGAAGTTTTAAACCAAATTCAAAAACCAAAACCCGGTGCTTTTTGGTGGAGTCCTCTTATAATCTTTGCTCTTGCTTCCATAATCATCATTGGATTAACTTATAGAGACTGGATATCAAAATCCAGAAATAAATTTTTAGATGTGTTACTTTTTTTTACAACTGGAAGCATTGGCCTCTTAATTTTATTTTTGTGGTTTTCAACGGACCATACAGCAACAGCTTATAATTACAATTTTTTATGGGCATTTGGTTTCAACTTGATATTATTAAAAACAATATTTAATGACAAGGTTAAAAAGCGTTTTATAGGCTATATAAAGTTTCTTATTTTGCTTTTAGCCTTAATGTTATTGCATAGCTTGACTGGAGTACAATCTTTCAACTATACAATAATTCCACTTTGGATTGCTCTATTGTCGAGATATGGCTTCCTAATTTATTGGTTCAGCCTGAAAAAAAATCAAAAAAATGTTTGATATTATTGAAATTTAAGACTGCTGCTGAAGTTCCAACAATTTTTAAAATTTTGGCTTAGTGCCAAAAATTGCTTTGTTGATAATTGGCCATTTTTACAAATTTCTAAAACTCTAAAATTAAACTTACTTTAATATAAATAATAACTTTATATATATATACTTAAAATATTGATAATTAATTTTTTAAATAAAAAAATAATACTCTAATTTTCTATGTTTTATGTTGATTATAAAATTTTACACAGACTGAAATGCATAGAAAATTAAGTACATAATAATAAAAAATAATCAATCTTAATTTTAAATTCATATCAAAAATTTACCCTCTTTGTTAAATTGGTTTTATTTATTTATTAAAAAACTGTTATTTTTCTTGGCTTTTTCGTCTAAAAAATTATTTTTGCTAAAATATTTAAATACAATTTAATATGTATTGGACATTAGAACTGGCATCTTACCTAAGTGATGCCCCGTGGCCTGCAACAAAAGATGAATTGATTGATTATTCGATCCGGACAGGCTCCCCTCTTGAAGTTGTAGAAAATCTGCAAGCAATAGAAGATGAGGGGGAATCTTACGATTCTATTCAAGAAATTTGGCCCGATTATCCTTCTGATGAGGATTATCTATGGAATGAAGATGAGTATTAAATAAAACAATAAAAGTCTCTTAAGTGGCTTTTTTTTAATTCAATCTTCCAAAAAATTAAGAACAAGCCGTATATTTGAACTACTGTATTATTATTGACGATTAATAAAATTTGAAAATGAGTTTACTAAACTCTGTATTAAAAGTTTTTGTTGGAGATAAATCCAAACAAGATGTCAAAGCCATCTTACCAGTTGTAAATAAAATCAAACAATTTGAATCTTCTGTAGCCGAGCTTTCAAACGATGAGTTGAGAGCTAAAACCACTGCTTTTAAGGCTAAAATAAAAGCCGAGTGTGCAGATTATGAAGCCCTTATTTCTTCACTTCAAGAAGAAGCTAATACAATAATAGACATTGATCGTAAAGAAGATATATATCAAGAGATTGACGGTTTGAATGATGTCATATACGAAACCACACAATCAGCCTTAGATGAACTTTTGCCAGAAGCTTTTGCTGTAATTAAAGAAACTGCGAAGCGTTTTGTTGAACACACTGAAATTCCTGTGACAGCCACTGCATTTGATCGGGAAATCGGAGGTATTAAAGATTATATTAAATTCAATGGAGACCAAGCCATTTGGTCCAATTCATGGGACGCTGCTGGAAAATCCATTGTTTGGGATATGATTCACTATGATGTACAATTAATTGGTGGAGTCGCTATGCACCAAGGTAAAATTGCGGAAATGCAAACCGGTGAAGGGAAAACATTGGTAGCGACGCTTCCGGTGTATTTAAATGCACTTACAGGTAAAGGAGTTCACCTTGTTACGGTTAATGATTATTTGGCTAAAAGGGATAGCGCATGGATGGCCCCAATTTTTCAGTTCCACGGGATGAGTGTTGATTGTATTGATTATTATAAACCAAATTCAGCAGAGAGAAAAAAAGCTTACAATGCCGATATCACCTATGGAACCAACAACGAATTCGGTTTCGACTACTTGCGAGATAATATGGCGCATTCCACAAGTGATTTAGTACAGAAACCCCATCATTACGCCATAGTCGATGAAATTGACTCTGTATTGGTAGACGATGCCCGAACGCCATTGATTATTTCCGGACCTGTACCTCAAGGCGACCGCCATGAGTTTTTGGAACTCAAACCCAAAATTCAAGACATCGTAAGCGTGCAGAGAAAGCACTTAACAACCGTTTTAGCTGAGGCTAAAAAAAGCATTGTAGCAGGAGATACCAAAGAAGGTGGATTTCAATTGCTTCGCGTTTTTAGGGGTATGCCCAAAAACAAAGCCTTGATCAAATTTTTAAGTGAAGAAGGCAACAAGCAACTATTACAAAAAACCGAAAATTTTTACATGCAAGATAACAATAGAGAAATGCCCAAGGTTGATGCTGAACTCTATTATGTGATTGATGAAAAAAATAATCAAATTGAATTGTCTGACAAAGGAGTCGATTATCTTTCTGGGACAGACGACCCCAATTTTTTTGTAATGCCAGAAATGGGGATAGAAATTTCAAAAATTGAAGCAAAAAATCTTCCTAAAGAAAAAGAAGCCCACTTAAAAGAGGCTTTATTTAAAGATTTTGGAATTAAGTCAGAACGCATTCACACCATGAGTCAGCTTCTCAAGGCTTATGCCCTGTTCGAAAAAGATATTCAATATGTCGTCATGGACAACAAAGTGATGATTGTTGACGAACAAACGGGCCGAATCATGGATGGAAGACGTTATAGCGACGGTTTACATCAGGCTATAGAAGCCAAAGAAAATGTAAAAATCGAATCTGCGACCCAAACATTTGCTACGGTTACTTTACAGAATTACTTTCGTATGTACCGAAAATTATCAGGAATGACAGGGACTGCAGTGACAGAAGCAGGAGAATTTTGGGAAATCTACAAATTAGATGTTATTGAAATACCTACCAACCGCCCGATAGCAAGAGACGATCGCGATGATTTGGTTTACAAAACAAAACGCGAAAAATACAATGCTGTAATTGAAGAAGTGACCAAACTTTCAAAAGCCGGTAGACCAGTGCTTATTGGTACAACCAATGTTGAAATTAGTGAATTACTTGGGAAAATGCTAAGTATTCGTAAGATTTCACATAATGTGTTAAATGCCAAACTTCACAAAAAAGAAGCCGATATTGTAGCGGAAGCTGGAAAGCCTGGTCAGGTTACAATTGCTACCAATATGGCCGGTCGAGGTACCGATATAAAGCTTTCTGAACAAGTTAAAAATGCGGGTGGACTTGCTATCGTTGGAACTGAACGCCACGACTCCAGACGTGTTGACCGCCAGTTGAGAGGCCGTGCAGGACGCCAAGGCGATCCTGGAAGTTCACAATTTTATGTATCGCTTGAAGATAATTTAATGCGTTTATTTGGAAGTGAACGTATTGCTAAAATGATGGACCGTATGGGGCTTCAGGAAGGTGAAGTCATACAACACTCAATGATTTCAAAGTCAATTGAGAGAGCTCAAAAAAAAGTAGAAGAAAATCAATTTGGAATTCGAAAACGTCTTCTGGAATATGACGATGTCATGAACGCTCAACGTGAAGTGGTATACAAAAGACGCTTTAATGCGCTAGATGGGGAGCGTTTGCGTGTCGATCTTGCTAATATGGTATACGATACTGCTGAGGTCATTACAATCAATAACAAGGGTGCCAACGACTTTAAAAACTTAGAATTCGAATTGATTCGCTANTTTTCAATGAGTGCACCAATGTCTAAATCAGAATTTGAAGACAAAACGGAGCAAGAACTCGCTAAAATTATTTACAAAGAAGCTTTTGCGCATTACGAGTCTAAAATGGAACGCAATGCAGACCTGGCTTTTCCTGTCATTAAAAATGTTTACGAAACCCAAGGCGATAAGTTTAAAAGAATTGTTGTGCCTTTTACAGATGGTAACAAAACCCTTCAGGTCGTTACTGATCTTGAAAAGTCTTACCAGACTAACGGTAAACAATTGGTAACCGATTTTGAAAAAAACATTTCACTGGCCATTATTGACGATGCTTGGAAAACGCATTTAAGAAAAATGGATGAACTCAAACAATCGGTTCAGCTCGCAGTTCACGAACAAAAGGACCCGCTTTTGATTTATAAATTTGAATCGTTTGAATTGTTCAAGGAAATGATTGACCAAGTCAATAAAGATGTCATTTCTTTCTTATTTAAAGGTGAAATTCCTCAGGAAACTGCCAATACCATTCAGGAGGCAAAAGCAAGAAGAAAAGAAAAAGTTCAAACTACAAAAGATATCATTCCAAATATGGATGAGCGTGCTGCACAATCAAGAGCTGCTGGAAACACACAAAGGGCGCCTCAAGTTGCGGAAACTATTGTTCGCGAACAGCCTAAAATCGGTCGCAACGACAAAGTAACTATAAAAAATGTGATGAGTGGTGTGAGCAAAACGCTGAAGTATAAACAAGCTTTACCATTGATCCAAAAAGGAGAATGGGTGCTGATAAGAGAATAAAAAATTATTGCAACTTCAATATAAAATTGGGGTCCGGACAATTATCTTTATAAAACTCAACTGCATTGGCATTACAAACTCCGGGATAATCGCCAAAATTTCCTTGTAAATCTTCAATAATTTGAAAATGTAAATGCGGCGGATAGTCTCCGTTTACCTTGGGACCGCCTAAACGCCCGACAATAGCACCTGCTACAATTCTTTGCCCTATATCTAGGTTAGCAATGGAATCCAAAGATAAATGCCCATACAGTGTGAAAAACACAAAGTCTTGCAAGTGGTGTTCCAAAATCAAAGTCGGCCCATAGTCTCCAAAAGCGGTGTTGTTCTTGAAGCTGTGAACCATCCCATCAAATGCAGCCAAAACAGGGGTTTTTTCAGTGCACCACAAGTCCAATCCTAAGTGGATGTTTCGTTGCTGTTCTAAAGATTCATTTTGAAAATGAATGCTGCGATTGTAAATCAATCTTTTTTCCATATAACCGCCATAGGCGATTGTTTTGGAATGGCTATTAAGAAAATGATTGATAAAACTTGAAAATGATTTGGAAGTTTCAAAATCGACGCTTTCTAGTGCTACATTGGAATCAGATAAATCAATCGGTATGTAAGAACTCAGATCGATTTCAGAATCCATCAGTCTAACACTTTTCCCAACAGTATATTTTAAAAAATCTGATAAGCTCATTTATTGAATTTAAGCATTGAAAAATCAAAAATCCGAGGCTTTTTTTGATTAAAAAATACTACCGTAAATTGATAAATCTAAGTTTTAATTTAATAAATAAAATATAAAACAAATAACCAGAAATAGCGCCAAAAGCCAAGCCACAAACAACATCTAACGGGTAATGTTTTCCAATATAAATTCGGCTATAGCCCACCATCAAACTCCACGGAATCATTAAAAAAATAAACTTTTTATATTTTGATTTCAACATTAAAATGGTGAAAACCGCCGCAGCCATGGAATTTGAGGAGTGCCCAGAAAAGAAGCCAAAACCATGACAATCGCCCAATCTTAAAAACTCGACAACGCCTTCCTGTGCACAGGGTCTTAAACGCTCGAAACCATCTTTGAAAAGATTGGTAACTTGATCGGTGAAGGTAATCATAGCGGCCAAACATACTACCAGTAATCCCACCCCTTTTTTACCAAGCCCCTTAGCCATTAAAAACAATAATAATACATAAAGTGGTATGGAAGACCATTTATTGGTAACCGTAAACCAAAATCCATCCCATGACTCATGACCCAAGTTGTTCAAGTAAAGTAATAACTCACGATCAAATTCTAAAACGTAATCAAGCATGGCTTTTATTCTTTTTCATATTTCTGAACTTCTGAATCGTAAAAAGCAGCAGCCTGGACAATCGCATTTTCTGCTTCGGACTGCAATTCTTTTTCGTCTTGCTGGTCAAAATCTTCGAACCATTCAATTTCATCTGTTTCAAGATTTATGATAAATCTTGGGAATTCTGTATGGATTACAAATATGGCGCTGGGATAATCGGAGTGATCCCCTAAAATAAATTTTGGCAATGTCATGCAGTTTTCTTTTTAGTAATAAATTGTTTTGAAAGATAATCAAATCGCAGGTATAAAAAAATTGAAGAAGCCGTAAGCCCCGCCAATAAACCCATCCAAATCCCGGCACTTGCGTACATGTACTCACTACCGAGATAAAAACAGAGTGGGAACCCCACTACCCAATACGAAACAAATGTAATCAATGTGGGTATTTTAACATCCTGGAGTCCTCTAAGGGCGCCTAAAAATACCACCTGTGTACTGTCGCTAATTTGAAATAAAGCGGCAATAATAAGCAGCTGAGATGCGATGAGAACAACTTCATTGTTGTCCTTGAAGTTATTAAGATCGTTAACATCTAAATAAAAAGTGGGTAATGCCTTGTGAAAAGCCATAAATAGTACAGCAAAAATTGCTGCAAAGATAAGACCCATTAGAAAAATTGATTTTGCAATCCTCCGCAGTTCAATAGGTCGTTTTAGTCCTTTTTGATTACCAACTCGAATGGTCGCTGCAACTCCGAGACCAACGGCAATCATATAGGTCATTGAGGACAAGTTTAATGCAATTTGATTAGCAGCCTGAGAATTTTTACCCAATGTTCCACTCAGCCAAATAGCCGCCGTAAAGACTCCAATCTCAAAAAACATTTGCAAAGCACTGGGCAATCCTAAATTGATAATTTTTTTTAGCATTATATTGTCTACTAGGGTGAGTTTAAGCCCTATTAAATAGGCTTTTGTTTTATCAAGGTTTTTCAAAAAGAACCACATTAACAAAAGCATGATAAAACGAGAAATAAGCGTACCAATGCCGGCACCAACCACCCCCATTTTTGGGAATCCAAATTTTCCAAAAATCAATACATAGTTAACAAAAACATTAATGATATTGGCAATGAGGGTCGCATACATAGGATATCGTGTGAGGGATAAACCGTCGCTAAATTGCTTGAAAGCCTGAAAAATAATAAGTGGGATTAATGAAACCGCAATAACATCAAGATAAGGAAGTGCAAGACTCACCACTTCCTCAGGTTGGTCCATACTGTACATCAGGGGCTTTGCCAGTAAAATCAATACAAAAAGCACCAAAGCAATCGTGGAACAAAGTATGAATCCATGCTTTAAAGCAGATTTGCCACTGTCAAAGTTTTGCTCAGAATGTGATTCTGCCACTAAGGGTGTGATTGCCGTAGAAAATCCAATACCAAGGGCCATGGCTACGAAGAAAAAACTATTGCCCAGAGAAACGGCGGCCAACTCTGCTGCACCCAATTGCCCTACCATAATATTGTCGACAAGACCTACAAGAACATGCCCCAACATACCCAGTATCACAGGGGCTGCTAAGTGCCAATTGTATCTAAATTCTTTTGTGTAAGCGTGCCACATAAAAACAATATAAATTTGTCACTCAGTGCTATTGGTTCTCAGAACTTTTAGCGGGCTGTTTAAAATCAAAGCCGTCTTTCAAAAGCAGATTGTACCAGGCAAGAATTTTTTTAATATCACTTGAATAAACACGGTCTTCATCAAAGTCTGGTAAAATCGAAAAAAAATAAGACTCTAACTCATCTTTGGGGGCTTTTGGACTCACTGTGGTTGCCTGACCTTGTTCTTTTGTGAAAATCTTTTTAAAAACTTCCAACAAAGGTACTTGTTCTTCAAGGGTATAAATGGATATTTCGCTTAACAAACTCAAGCTTCTATCCATTTTTACGAATCGCTTTTTGTTGTCTATCATAGATTGTACAACATAACCGCCACGGCTTGGATTGATTAATTTATACAATCCCGGTTTTTTTGAAATTGCCAATATTTTT
>NZZM01000007.1 GCA_002698705.1 Formosa sp.
AAATAAGATATTTATAAATTTTATCAATATATTTCGAAGTGTAATTATTAGATATTAATCTTCCAATAAAACGAATAAAAAGTAAGATCATCAATAGATTTTATTTTTTCAAAAAAACAACTCTAAATGGGCATAAATTCTGCGATTAAAATAAAATACATCAAATTTATATCAGCATGTGTCACATCACTCTTAATAAGTATTTCCATCTATGGTCAAAATGATGTGACCAATGTCATTATTATAATTTGTGATGATTTAAATGATTCTGTTGAGGGAATGGGTGGGCACGTACAAGCTCAAACACCAAATATTGATAGACTAATTGATATGGGGGTGCAATTTACAAACGCCCATGCTAATGCGCCAATTTGCGGACCGTCTAGAGCCAGTCTTTGGACAGGAATTTATCCCAGTAAAACTGGATATTATGGCCACAACCAACAACAAAATAGATGGCGTAATTTTCCAATTATGACAGATGCGATAACCATCATGGAACATTACAATAACAATGGATTTAAGTTGTATGGAAGCGGTAAAGTCTTTCATAATGGCCATGAAGATAATAGTGTTTTTAATCAGCCTTTGGATGGTGGACCATCTAGTTTTGGTCCTTTTCCATGGGATGGTTCTACAATGCATAGTTGGGGAAAACCGCAAGCTTTTGGTCATTCCATTATGCCGCCAAACATTAGAGATAGTAAGTGGGGTGGATTCGCACCTTTAAGTGAAATTCCAACTGTTGATGATTACACTGGATGGATGAAAGACTGGGAAGAACCTTGGGGTTTTCAATATGAAAGCGAAATGGATAGGGGGTTAATGCCCGACGAAATTACATCTATATGGGTCTCCGAAAAGTTAACTGAAACTCATGACAATCCATTTTTTATTGTAGCAGGAATGAACCGTCCTCATACACCACGATATGCCCCTAAAGAATTTTTTGATATGTTTCCATTAGAAACAATAATTCTACCTCCTTATTTAGAAAACGATTTAAATGACACACCTTCTATTTTATGGGAAAATAATTATCAGAGTTCCGCACTTACGCGATTCCTTGCGGATTCAGCAGAAACGGATATTGGTAGTGAAATGTGGTGGAAAAAATGGGTACAATCTTATTTGGCCTGTGTTGCATTTGTAGACCATCAGGTAGGTGTAATTCTAGATAGTCTAGAGAACAGCCAATATGCAGACAACACCATTGTAATATTTACCTCAGATCATGGTTATCATATGGGAGAAAAAAATTTCCTATCAAAAACAACTATTTGGGAAGAATCTACCCGTATTCCTTTAGTCGTTTACGCACCAGGAGTTTCAGTCGCAGGCGCAAAAGTGGCTCATCCTGTGTCTCTTATTGATATTTATCCTACGTTAATTGATTTATCTGCTTTACCAGAAAACCCAAATATTGGAGGTAATGGGTACCTTTTAGATGGTTATAGCATTAGACCATTTTTGGAAAATCCAATAAACGGCACATGGAATGGCCCTCCCGTAGCTTTGAATCATCTTCATGGAAATGTTAACCCTGATGACAATATACCATCTCCAATAGCTGAAAATCATCATTCTGTACGTTCAAGTCGTTATCGATATACACTTACTAGTGACGGTGAAGAAGAATTTTACGATCATTTAAATGACCCAAACGAATGGAATAATTTAGCGATTAACGATTTAGATGACGCTACATTATCATTGTTAGAATGGCATAAATCAGAAATGTTTGACCTCCTTAATATCTCTACTTTAAATATTAATGAACTAACAAAATCGGATGAATTTAATCTTTACCAGCGCTATTTGGGTACTTCAAATTGGACTACTCAAATTGAATATACCTTAACTAGAGAAACACAGGTTAAAATAGAGGTTTTTAACATAAATGGTAAAAAATTATTGAGTCTAGTTAATGAGTCCAAGCCCGCTGGTAAACATGATATGAGTTTTGATTTATCTAAATTTTCAAGCGGTTTGTATTTTTGTAAAATGACTACACCAACGTTTTCTAAAACAAAAAAAATGATACTAAGTCATTAATAATTTAATTTTAAGTCAGACATCAATTAATCTTGGATTTAAGAAGCGTGAAATCTAACTATTTGTTGGGGACCTAAATATTTTTGATATTCAGGAAAATTATCAAAATAGTATAAAGTTTGGTGTTTTAATTGTTTATATATTTGAAGAAAACTGAATAATGAAAAAGTTACTTCTACTATTGTTTACTTCTATTGTTTATTTTAATTCACAGTCTCAAGAAAACGTTTCCCATACAAGTAAAACCAAAGTCTTTTTACTTGCTGGTCAATCAAATATGGACGGTAGAGGAGATGCTTCTAAAATGACAAAACAAGATAAAAAAGGATTGAAATTAGCTCAAAATAATATTAGTTATTATTATAAGGGTACAACTAATAATATTAAAGAACCTATTATTATAGATGGGGTTTTAGATGTGACAGACCCTTGGGAATATGTTAAAAAGAAATTCAGAATAGAAAAATGTTTCGGCCCTGAGCTGTTTTTTGGAATAGAACTAATAAAACAATATCCAGAAGAAAAGTTTTTATTTATTAAAAGATCTGAAGGCGGTACTTCTCTTTATGGTGCATGGAATCCAAATTGGACGCTAGAAAAAGCACAATTGAAGGAGGAGGAACACAAACCAAAATTGTATGAAGATTTTATTGATATTGTTGATTCACAGCTTGAAAAATTACAGCCTGGAAGCTATGAAATTGTGGGAATGTTGTGGGTTCAGGGAGAATCAGATAGTGGCAATAGACATGGACCACTGCCAACTGAAACATATGCTGAAAATTTAACATCTCTTGTTAAAAAAGTTAGAGAGCATTACAAGGTAGATGATTTACCGTTTTTGTTACTTGGTGTGGGAAGTAATAAAGTCATAAATAAAATGAAAGAAACAAGTCTGAATCTTTCTAATGTGACTTTAATTGAAAGAAGTCTCAAATCATATGATGAAAACTACACACCACGCTATACTCACGATTGGAATGGAAAGCCAGCAAATCATTATAATTACAATGGGATGAAAAAAATTGGAAAACTATTTTTTGAAAATTATTTTAAGTTTTATAGTAATTACATTAAATAAAATTTCTTAAAATGCGGAGACTCCAGTTATATCTCTTCCAGTTATTAATGTGTGAATCTCATCAGTACCTTGATATGTTATCAGAGTCTCTAAATTCATTAGATGTCTCATTACAGGATATTCCGCTGTAATTCCCATTCCGCCTAATATTTGTCTTGANTATCTAGCAATATTGTAAGCCACATCAACATTATTTCTTTTAGCCATAGAAATNTGTTCGAAAGTGGCTAAGCCATCATTCATTANCTTACCNAGTCGCCATGAAAGTAATTGGCATTTGGTAATTTCAGTGACCATATAGACCAATTTTTTTTGGATGAGTTGATTCGATGCTATTTTTTTTCCAAATTGAATTCTTTCATTTGAATAATTTAACGCTATTTCATAACATTCCATGGCTATCCCTTGTGCTCCCCAGGCTACAGCATACCTAGCTAGGTTAAGACTCTCTAATCCAGCTTTAAAGGAATTTGATTCAAACAAAAGATGTTTTTTTGGAATTCTTGCATCGTGAAATATTAGTTCGCCAGTTTCTGAGGCTCTGAAGGATAATTTTCGTTCAATTTTCGATGTACTAAATCCAGGAGTTTGTCTGTCCATCAAAAAGCACGCGTAAGAATTATCTTTAGACTTTGCCCAAACGATTGCAATATCACAAATAGGCGCATTCCCAATCCACATTTTTGATCCATTAAGGAGATAATAATCTTCAAATTCTTCAAAGGTAGTATTCATTGATGACGGGTCCGAGCCATGATTTGGTTCTGACATGCCAAAACTTCCAATTATATTTCCCTCAGAGAGTTTATTTAAATATTCTTTTTTTATACATTCACTGCCATATTTGTATATTGTGTTCATTACCAAAGACGTTTGAATAGAAGCGAAAACTCTGACTGATGAATCTCCTCTTTCTAGTTCCTGCATCATTAGCCCATAAGATATCAAGTCAATTGAAGCGCCTCCAAATTCTTCAGGGAAAATTCCACCAAATCCTCCGATTTCAGCTAATTTTTTAATAAGATCTTTTGGAAATTGCCCATTAAGGTTGCATTCTTCAATTACTGGAGAAATATTCTCTTTTACCCAGTTTCTGACTGAATCACGAACCAATTTATTTTCCTCGTTAAATAATGAATCGACTTTGTAGTAGTCTGCTGATTTAGTATTCATCTTGATTATATTTTGAGTTCTTTTTTAATTTGTTCTACCCATTTATCAATCCTCTTTTCTGTTTGTTCATATTGATTGTCTTCGTCAATTACCAAACCATAAAACATATTATTGGGGGCCAAACCTAAGGATAAATTAAAGTCGTAGCCTTCATTTTTCCAATAACCAAATATTTCACCTCCGTTTTTTTTAACAACCTCAGCTAAAATTCCAATACCGTCTACAAAATTATCTGGATAGCCATACTGATCTCCTAAACCAAAAAATCCAACCTTTTTTCCTTTAAAGTTTATTTTTTGAAATTCAGTAAAGAATTCATCCCATGCACTTTGAAGATCACCTATATACCATGTTGGGACCCCTAGAATTAGTATATTGAAATCTAAAAATCTTGAAGGGCTAATATTATATACGTCTATTACACAGAGTTCTTCAATATTTATTTTTTTATAGATGGTGGCAGCAACCTCTTCAGTAGCACCCATATCTGAACCGTAAATTAGGGCAATACTTTTTTGGATTTTTTTCATTATTTAGAATAGATACAAATAACAAATCTACAAAAAAATATTCCCAAAAATAAAAATTTATTCTTGGGAATAAAAAGTGGAGCTAAAGGGAGTAAAATCGAACTATTTTGGAGAGGATTTAAAGGTCTTCATTCATTAGTTTTTTTATTCCCCCCATCAAATTATATTAAATATCCAGTATAAATTATGCTTCAATCTTTTGTTCTAACTATTATGGGTTTTTTTATAATACTAAAAGAGTACCTTAAAGTGTTCTTCTCCACAATTATATAAAGGGGAATCATCAACTTCGACTAATTTGTTATCAGCACAATATCCATTGTTGTCTATTATTTGAATTATAAACCTGTTCCTTGTCCTATTTTCAGAAAATTAAATTATTTGTTTTGTACATGTATCATAGGATTTTCGCCCACTAACAAATGAAAATTGATAAATGTCTTAATTTTATCAATTTTTTCTTGTGTTTGGGTATTTATAGATGCCTCTCCAGTAAAACTCCACTGTCCCCATAGTATATTGATAAAGGACATTTCTCTTTTTTATATGTAGACAATAGTCCGTTGTTTAATTGTCAACATTAAGGCATATTTACAAAATGGATATTCGTTTAAAATTTGGGTTAAGAGTAAAGGAATTACGTTTAGAAAGAAAGTTATCGCAGGAGGCATTGGCAAACTTGGCTGGTATTGATAGAACCTATATGCCAGGTATTGAAAAAGGGTTGAGGAACGTGTCTATTATCGTTATAGAAAAACTTGCTATTGCTCTCAAGGTTGAATTAAACGAGTTGTTTTAGAGAGATTTAATAATAAAATATTATGGCAAGAAAACCCAATACCGTAGGAGGCGGTTCAAAGACAAATTTTAATGGATTAAAATTTGAAGCAAGAGCAGATTTAAGAGATGCAATTATTGTTCATCCCGTTTATGATTTGCGAAATGATAAAGTTTATGAAAACGGAAAAGTTGTTGCAAAGTATTATGAGAAACATTCTTTATATAAAGAGTTTTTAGCCCCAAATGGGGTGGATTACAAAAATTACTTATCGAAGAAGTTACTCCCAGATGGAGCGTTGTTGGTTGGCAAAACAGTGTATATAATTGAAAAAAAATACCAAGCAGGATCAGGTTCGGTTGATGAAAAATTACAGACATGTGATTTTAAGAAAAAGCAATACATCAAACTGTTTAAGCCGCTTAATATTAAAGTTGAGTATTATTATGTACTAAATGATTGGTTCAGAAGACCAGAGTATGAGGACGTATTTGAATACATTGAAAGCGTAGGATGTAAATACTTCATTGAAGAACTTCCTTTGGAAGAAGTTGGACTTTAGATTTGTATTATGAAATTTATTGAAGCTAGAGAATCACTATTTCAAATTTTTGAGGAAAACAGTTTTAGAGAAAATGTTGTAGCGAAAAACTCACATTGTTCAGAATCCACATTGGCAACATGTTCCAATGGAACGGAGATTTCAGTTTGTTATCCAGGATATAAATCAAAACTTAAAGGAAACAAGATAGTTTATGACTTTAGAGTAGATATTAAAAAAGATGGTATTAAAACAGCATTGTCCCATGCCAACATAATTACAGATATTTATAATAAAATTGTAAATGGCGGAATGAATGCTGACAATCTAAGAAACCGTTTAATCGAATCTTCGGTTGAAAATATATTTAATCTAGGGGAGGTAGTAAAAGAGTTAACTTATAATCCTTGTCCACCAAATCAGGATTTGATTGCTAAAGTTAATGGAGCTCATGGCGCTAAACAAATTAATATAAAAGGTAACTCTTTTGATTTAGCGATTGAAGAACTATTTACATCTATAAAATGGATTGTTTTGCAAGAAGACATTAATTATCCTATATCCTCTGGTTTTGAAGGAAGGAAAATGCCTTTTGCAAGATATATTGAGGCAATATATACAACAGAGTCAAATGAGCGTACTTTAGAAAGTGTTATCCAAAGAGCACTAGCTCATTTCAGACCAGCTTTATGGAAGGACATGGATTACAGTTTTAGAAACTATATTCGTTAGACTTCAGAAAGAATTTCAGTTCCTCCTATTAATTTACCAGTGTTATTGAATTCAAGTTGTGATTCTATGTTAAGATAATTAGTTAATTGTTCTTTGTGCTCAAAACCGTTTATTTTCTTTAAAAACTCTTCTTTTACTCCAGGTGTTTCAATTTCTTTGGCACGCATTTCACTCAGTTTTAAAAACTCTAAATTAGAGTCAATACCAGTAAATTTGCGTCCTAATAAATTAGCAGCTATTCCAGTTGTACTTCCCCCAGTAAATGGATCAAGTATTTTGTTTCCTGGTTTAGTTGATGCCAGGATAATTCTTGTAAGTACAGATAACGGTTTTTGAGTAGGGTGTTTGCCATTTGTTTTTTCCCATCTTGCTATTGCTGGCATGGCCCAAACATCTTTCATTTGTTTATTGCCATTCAGCTTTTTCATCAAGGCGTAATTATAAAAGTGGGCAACTTTCATTTCTTTTCTAGCCCAAATAATAACCTCTGTGGAGTGAGTAAATGATCTACAAGCAAAGTTTGGAGGAGGATTCGTTTTTTGCCAGGTAATTACATTTAAAACTTTAAATTCTAATTCGTTAAGAAGTTTTGCAATATTGAAAATATTATGCATGGTACCACTTATCCAAATGGTTCCATTATCTTCCATTACATCTCTTACATTGGTTAACCATTTAAGATTAAACTTGTGCATGAAATCAGGGCCATTAGTTTTGTCCCATTCCCCTTTGTTTACGGATACAATTTTCCCTGATTGAATAGTTTGCCCACCACTAGAAAGAAAATATGGGGGATCAGCAAAAACCATATTGTACTTTTCGGTAATTCGTTTAAAAGATTTAGTGGAATCTCCAAGACGAAGGTCGAAAACTCCGTCTTTTGTATTGTTGTATTTTTTCACAACTAATCAGTTATAACCAGTTTTCCTTTATCATTTATGTATTCGTCTTTTTGCACACTAGATTTTCTTCTGACAAATAGTACATCTTTTATAGTGTCAAAAGATTCAGTTTTGTAATTGTATTGTTTATATTTTTTAATTCTTACTTCACCTACATGAGGAACAATAACTTGAAAAATCTTTACTCCATTTATAGTGTGGAATTTTGATTCAATTATTTTATCGTAATTTTTTTTAGTTAAGTCTTGTTTGACTCTAGCAAAATATATTTCTTCAAATTTTTCTTCAACATTATCATTTGGAAATTCCGATTTAATCCAATCGAAATCCCTTTGTAATCCAATTATTCTATCTGGTTTTTTTTCATCATCTTGAACTCCAATGAAAAGAGTTCCACCTCCATTATTCATAAAGCCAGCTATCTCTTTGGAAATAGTAAAAGCAAAATTCTTACTTCCTTTATTTTGCTCAATCATCCAAAGCATACTTTCTTTAAATTCTAGATCTTGTGTCTCAGATGATTTTAACATTTCGTCAAATGACAGCCTAGTTTCCTCAGCTTGTTTTTGGTGCCAAGTGTCATTATCGCATCTCTTAATAAAAGAATTTATTTGCTCACCTAATAATTTAACTCTAGCTTCCATAAATTTCTTTCCTAATCCTTTTGAAGAAAATTTCCATAGGTTTTGATTGGTTAATGGAATTTGCTGAGCAATTAATGCTTTTGATTTTCTCTTGCTAATCTCTGGCAAATAAGATTTAGATGCCGGTGCTTTATCTTTGATACTACTATTGGTTCTTTTAATTATTCTTGAAATGTTCCCAATGTAGTCTTTTGTTAATTTGTTTTCCTTACCGTAGAGCTTTTGTGGGAAAATATGATGTTTATGTAAATCTACTCTTTTTACGTTTTCTAATTTTTTATGCTCAAACCAATCAGTTGCTCCATTATAAATACTTATCATTAGTTGCATGTGACCTAAAAATTTGGTTTGAGGTTTTGGTTTGTTACCAGGTCTTCCAAATTTAATTAAAGTATTTTTAGCTGTAAACATTAGATTAGCACCTGCGTTGTTTCTAAGTTGTTCAATTAGATCTTTAAAAGGAAATTTTTCTCTTGCTGCTGCACAATCTTCTTTTATTTTTCTGTCTTGACTACCTAAATATGGTTTCGCCTGAATATGAAAAAGAATAAACCACTTAATAAACTGCCCTTTCTCATGAGAAGAAATTTTGGTACCAGCATTCCTTAAGTAAGTATTTACTGGGATGCAAAAAGTAGAATTAACGCCCTCGTCATCCATCATAAACAAATCGTCAACAAAAATTTCTTTTAAATGTATGTATGCTTTTTCAACTTTTTTAAAAGTTTCTTTAATCTTATTTTTAGTTAATTTCTTTTCCTTGTTTGAATCGAAATCTAGATATTTTGGGTCTTTAAAATTCATTAATAAGCACAACGGATAATCTTTTTTAGAATTTGGATTATGTGTATGGTATAATTCATCAACCATACTCCTTATAAAATTAGACCGTGTAAAGGCTTTTTTGAATGATGTTTTAGAATTATCTTGAGGATGTAATCCTAAAACATGAACAGCATTTTGGATTTCAGTATGTAGTGCAGGATACAAACTAAATAGAGCAGCTTCGGCATAATCATCCCCTTTTAATGGTTTTCCAGCATCATTTACACGTTCATAAATCATAAAAGAATCACCCATCGTAGCTCTTTTATCAAGAGCTTGATAAACAATTTTCCTGTCGTTAAGCGCGCTATGTAGTGTATTTATTTTATGAGTTATTTCAGTAAAGTTAGCATGACCTAGGGCCTTGTTGTTTTCAAAAAGAGCATTGTCAATTTCTAATTTATATCCTGTTTTCATTAGGTTATTAACTATAATAACTCCATTTTTTTTATCTTCCTCAGTATTTCTTGTAGTGAATTCACCTTCAAGCGCATTAAAGTATATTAACCCAGGCCCTTGATTAAAATTAGAATCGATAGAACTTTTTTTCATCCATGACAGAAATGATAATCGTTGCTGACCGTCTAAAATTAATGCTTGTACATCATCTTTTTTAAAACTTATTCCTGGAACTTCCCTTGAGGCTAGATGGGAATTCTTTTCATCATATTCCCAGATGTACACAACACCGATGGGAATACCGTTGAGTAATGATTCAAGCAATGCCTTTTGCTCTTTCCATTTCCATGCTTTTGGTCTTTGAAACGGTGCAAGTATCCATTTCCCATCAACTACTTTTCCAATTGCCTTAGATATAGAAATTCCATCAGGTTCACCACATAAATATATCATATTCTAATTTTTTTAATCAATAATTTTTAATCAATAATTCATTCAATTTACCTCTTCCTTCACTTTTAGAGTTAATAGCCCTTCTTGCTAAAACTCTTGAAATGGAATAATCATCATAAAGATTATCGAAGAAATCTCCATCTTCAATCCAGCCTTTTACGTCAGAATTGCTTAGCAACCAGGAATGCCCTTCATTATGAAGCTTCGTGCAATAATCTCTTAATCTAATTTGTTCAGGATCGTCAAACCCAACTTTAGCGTAGGAGTTAAAACTTGAAGAGTCACTAAGCGGCTTGTATGGGGGATCAAAGTAGAAAAAGGTTTGCCCCTTAACATGCTGTGTTGTCTCTTCAAAATCTCCATTTAATATTTCTACCTTTTGAAGAACCTCGCTAACTGCGTATAGATTTTCTTCATCACAAATCATCGGTGTTTTATAGCTTCCTATAGGAACGTTAAATCCGTTTGATTTATTAACCCTGTAGAGACCATTAAAACAAGTTCTGTTTAAATAAATAAATAAGGCAGCTTTGGTTACTTTGTCTTCTAATCTAGAGTTAAATAAAGCTCTTTTTTCATAATAGTATACTTTTCGAACATCTGCATCAGTTTTAAACTGATGATATTCTTGTTCCCATTTTTTTAACTGAGTAACAACTTTAGCAACATCATTCTTAATTGCTTTGTAAGTAATAATTAAGTCTGTGTTAAAGTCGTTAATGACAGCTTTTTTAATGTTAGGGAATTTATTTAGCATCCAAAATAAAACTGCTCCACTACCTACAAAAGGTTCAATAAAAGTTTCTTTTTGGTCAAAATTTTCTGGCAATGACTTTCGAATTTCTTCTAATAGTTGAGTTTTGCCACCAGCCCATTTCAAAAAAGGTTTAGCGGTTTTAAAGATTGTTTTTTGCATACCTCTCAAATATAAGAAACATAGTAATAAAAAGGGACAAATCTCAAAAAATTTGAGTTTGTCCCCTTTAGTGGAGTCGGAGGGAATCGAACCCTCGTCCAAACAAGCTAAAAAAGTGCTTTCTACACGTTTAGTTTTTAATTAATTGTCGGAAATAAACTGACTAAAAACCGCCCATTTAAATCTTAGCTTCTTTAATTTCAAAATCCTACCAAAGCCTTAGAATTTCTAGATCCATATTTACGATGTCTCAAAATTGAACGCCACGAATCAAGGCTTTCAGGAGACATAAAGCTTGCACACCTTGTGTGCCGAGGCTCATCCTACTATAATTCGGATTAAGCAGCTAAAGCGTAGTTATTCTCGCCGTTTAAATGTTGGTATGGCCTTTAACGTGTTTCAATACCATGACACGACGTGCTTACAATTCCATAGATCCTGCTGTCAATACCAGTCGACCCCGTATTGTAATGTTTCCTTCAGAGAAGGAGGGCAAAGTTACAAAAAAACTTGTGTACCCATTAAAATCCCGCTATTTTAGTACATATAATTTCTGCTATGGCCAACACATTTGCTGTGATTAAAGAACGAAAATCACCCCCAGANCGCCGGGTGGNACTCACACCAACCGCTTGTAAAACCCTGTTNAACAACCANCNAGAAGCTGAGGTGATCGTAGAATCNTCANATATTCGTGCGTTTTCAGACNCCGAATACCAAGCCCAAGGACTNGAAGTGAAAAGCGATATCAGCCAGGCCGATGTNATGATTGGTGTCAAAGAAGTNCCCATTGCTNCACTCATNCCNAANAAAAGTTATTTCTTTTTTAGNCATACCATTAAAAANCAGCCTTACAANCGCANATTACTGCAGGCNGTTTTGGCTAAAAACATNACCCTTTATGANCATGAAACTNTGGTAGATGCCAACAAAAACCGCCTCATTGGTTTTGGNTACTATGCTGGTGTGGTNGGCGCCTATAATGGCATTCGTACCCTCGGGAANAAATTCAATTGTTTTGAACTTCCAAAAGCCACAGACCTTAAGGGGCGTTCCGAATTGGATGCCGCCCTTAAAANTATAAAATTNCCGCNCTTAAAAATTGTTTTAACTGGTNCTGGTNGGGTCGGGCAGGGGGCCAAAGAAGTTTTGGATNCAATGCAAATCAAACAAGTGAGTGTTACAGCATTTTTAACGGAATCATTTGATGGACCTGTTTACGTCCAATTAGATGTTTTGGATTATGTCGATCGAAAAGATGGTNGCCAAGCCTCTAAAGNTGATTTTTTTGCCAATGCGTNCNGCATACAAATCCACCTTTTCTAGGTTTACTGAAGTGGCCGATGTGTTTATCGCTGGTCATTTTTATGGCAAAGACGCCCCTTATTTTTTTAGCAGANCCGANGCCAAAGCNCCTAATTTTAAACTCAAAGTGGTGGCCGATATCTCTTGTGACATTGACGGGCCGGTGGCNTGNACCATTCGTCCCTCGACCATAGANNATCCAATGTATGGCTATGANCCACAATCTGAGTCCGAAACNGATTTTAAAAATCCAGNGGCCATNGCTGTCATGGCAGTNGANAACTTGCCTTGTGAATTGCCTNGAGATGCNAGCGAAGGTTTTGGCGCTACATTTGCAGAAACCATTCTNCCNGCCTTTTTTAATGGCGATGCGGATGGANTGCTTGNCCGTGCAAAAATGACNGAAAANGGCCAACTCACNCCAGCNTTTTNATACCTGNANTCNTATGTNGAGGGTTTGGAATAAACCCATAAAAAAAACCTCTCNNTTNNGANAGGTTTTTTTGTAAAAAAATAATGTTTTCTTAAATATTAGANAACTCTAACATTTACTGCATTCATGCCTTTTCTACCTTCTTTTAATTCAAACTCAACGGCGTCNCCTTCATTGATCTCATCGATCAATCCAGTAACGTGCACGAAGTGCTCTGTGTCTGAATCTTCTTCAGTAATGAATCCAAATCCTTTNGATGCATTGAAGAATTTTACTGTTCCGTTTTTCACTTTGTATAATTTAATTTTAAAAGCCAAAGGTAATGTTATATATACCAATTAGCCTAATTATTATGTTAATATATCCCTAAAAGACATTTCTAGAACTCCAATTCAACCTGATTTAACAGTAAATCTTCGAAGGTTTCACGCTTGCGAATCAAATGCGATCCACCGTTATACCAGAGCACTTCAGCGGGTTTGTAACGAGAATTGTAATTACTGGCCATCATAAAACAATAGGCCCCTGCATTGTGAAACGCCAAAACATCGCCTTCTTTGATCTCATTGATGCGGCAGTTATTGGCAAAGGTGTCAGTTTCGCAAATATAGCCCACAACCGAGTAAAAACGTGGTTTTCCTTCGGGGTTTGAAATGTTTTCAATGTGGTGCTGCGCCCCGTAGAGCATGGGTCGAATAAAATGATTAAATCCAGAATCTACTTGGGCAAAAACAGTAGAGGTCGTCTGTTTGATTCCATTGACCTTGGTTAAAAAATAGCCCGATTGGCTGACTAGAAATTTTCCAGGCTCAAACGCTAAAGTCAGCGGTCGACCGTAATTTTCACAAAACAAATTAAAGCGATGGCTGAGTTTTTCTCCCAGCTCTTCAATATTGGTTTCAAAATCATGGGCTTTGTAAGACACCTTGAAACCAGATCCAAAGTCAATAAAAGTCAAATTTTTAAATTGTTTGGCTGCTTCAAAGAGAATTTCACTGGCGTGCAAAAATACCTCGATATCTAAAATATCACTGCCAGTATGCATATGAATGCCATTGATGTTCATCTGGGTGTTTTCAACAATGCGCAGCAGCAGTGGCATTTGATGAATAGAAATCCCAAATTTAGAATCGATATGACCCACCGAGATGTTGCTATTGCCACCGGCCATGACATGCGGATTGATGCGAATACAAACAGGTGTTTCTGGGTATTTACTCCCAAATTGCTCTAACACATCCAAATTGTCAATATTGATTTGCACCCCCAAAGCTGCTACCTTTTCAAGTTCGCTCAGAGATACACCATTGGGGGTGTAGATGATATTTTCAGTGGCAAAACCAGCCTTTAGACCCAACTGTACTTCTTGTACAGAAACGGTATCCAGTGCAGCCCCAAGTTTAGAAACAAATTTTAAGACCGATATGTTGGTCAATGCCTTGGCTGCATAATGAATTTTTAGCTGTGATACCTCCCCAAAGGCATTCGTCAAACGTTTGTATTGGGATTCAATTTTGTGCGCGTCATAAACATACACAGGACTTCCATAAGTTTCTGCGATTTCTAATAAAGAGTGATGTTCCATTGAGATCTGTTTTTATCGCTGGCAAAAGTATCTTTTATTTTAGCTGATCCCATAAAAATAACTAAATTTATATTATATTTACACAAATTGTTAAATAATATACAAATTGAAAACCATTGCTGCCTGTGTTCAGGACATTCTAGCCGCCAAGCCTTTTTTAGAAGAGGCATTATCAAGAGACATCATTAATTTTTCTGCCCTGGCAAAAGATTTAAATCCTTTGATTTCAGAACGCTTACGCCGCCCGGTTAAGGATGGCGCCATCACCATGGCATTGCGGCGTTATAGGCCCCCAATTACAAAAAAAAATGCCCAACAATTGAGGGATATTTTTAAGCAACTTGGCGACATCACCTTGCGTTCGAATCTGACAGACATCACTTTTCAGAACTCCAAAACACTTACCCTCAACCATTCAAAACTGTTGGCTGAAATCAATGCAGACCGCCAAGTGTTTTACGCCTTTACACGTGGAGTTTTTGAGAGCAACATCATCATTTCAAGTTCTAAATTAGAGCAGCTTCAGCACGTTTTTAAAAATGAAATTCAAATTGGAATTCAAGATCATCTTTCCGCGATCAGCATTAATTTACCCCAAGGTAACTCTAAAATTGTAGGATTATACTACCAGATTTTTAAACGTCTGGCTTGGGAAAATGTAACTTTATACGAAGTCGTTTCCACAACCAATGAATTTACCATCCTTGTGGAAGACCCCCTAGTAGATAAAGCTTTTTCCGTTATTAAAGGGCTTAAATCTTAATACTACTTATAAACAAAAGTTGTTTAAAATCAGCTTCAAAAAATATTGGTAAAACGCCATGGGTTATTTACTTTTGTTCGGTAAAATTTTAGAAAAAATTATTTAGAAGATCAAATTGACTACACTATGAATTTACACGAATACCAAGGCAAAAACATTCTTAACCAATTTGGCGTTAAAATCCAACGTGGTTATGTGGCCTCAACCCCTGAAGAAGCGGTTTCAGCCGCCAAAACACTTACCAAAGAAACGGGAACTGCTTGGTACGTCATCAAGGCTCAAGTACACGCTGGAGGTCGAGGCAAGGGTGGTGGTGTAAAGCTTG
>NZZM01000008.1 GCA_002698705.1 Formosa sp.
GCCATATTTTTTATAGGCCACATGGGTGCTGGGCTTTTTGGGTAAGGACGCTTTAGGATATTTTGTAAAGGCCCCTAAGGTGGCGTAGCTGAGACGCAAGCCCCCTGGACGCCCCTGTAAATCTTGGGTTAAGATTTTAAAACCATTGGCGTTGCCTTCAAAATCACAAAGATCCTGGTATGCTCTAGCGCTCAATCCAGATTTGTAATTTTTTCCTGGGCCATTTGTAAAAAAATGTCCAATGGCCTTTTCTCCAGAATGACCAAAAGGTGGATTTCCGATGTCATGTGCCAAAGCAGCGGCCGCCACGATGGCGCCAAAATCATTGGCTTTATAACCATGAACCTCAGCAAGGGCAGGATGCTTTTCTAAGACTTTTCCCCCTACTTTTCGTCCCAATGAACGCGCTACAACGCTCACTTCTAAACTGTGAGTCAGTCGGGTGTGTACAAAATCAGTGGAAGACAATGGAATAACTTGGGTCTTGTCTTGAAGACTTCTAAATTCTGGTGAGAAAATAATACGGTCGTAATCTACGTCAAACCCCAAGCGGGTTTCGTCTTGTTCGTTGCGCAAGCGTTTGTTGGTATCCCCCTGTCTTATTAAAGATAATAATTGCTCCCAATGCATGATGTCAGTCATGGTTGCAAGATACTAATTTTCAATGTTAAGTAAATATATCTAGACTGCATAACTTTGGCCAGGCAGTCTTTTTGTTTATTTAATTTTTACATAACATTCACTTAACATTTGATTCGCACTTTTGTAATCGACAAAAACTAATAATCTAAATTAAAATGAAAAACAAGCTAGGTATTATAGTAGCCATTATTTTTACATTCAACTTACAAGCACAAGAAATTAGCGATACATCTTTTGGCAAAGGGTTAATTAATTTTACTGCAAAAGATAGTACATTTAGCGTAAAATTCGCACCTCGTTTTCAGGTAAGATCAATGTCGTCATGGGATCACAACGGCGATATTTATGGAAGCGGAGAACACAACTTTATTGTCAGACGATCAAGACTAAAATTTGATGGGTTTGCTTATAATAAAAATCTTATTTACAAGATTGAGTTAGGCTTATCAAACAGAGATATTTCTGGCGCTAATGATTTTAACCGTAATACTCCTCGTTACATTTTAGATGCTGTTCTTAAATGGAAATTTGCTAAAAACTGGGAATTCTGGGCAGGGCAAACAAAACTTCCTGGAAACGTTGAACGTGTAGTTTCGTCTGGTAACTTACAATTAATTGATCGATCTTTATTAAACAGTCGCTTTAATATTGATCGTGATTTAGGAATACAATTACGTCACAAAACAATGCTTGGTGAGAACTTCATAATGCGAGAAAAATTATCACTATCTCAAGGAGAAGGTAGAAATGTAAGTGAAGGAAATGAAGGTGGATTACAATATACTGCTAGACTTGAATTGTTGCCATTTGGCACATTTAAATCAAAGGGTGATTACAGCCAATCAGACTTAAAGCGCGAAGAAAAGCCTAAACTTATGCTAGGCTTTACTTACAACTTTAACGAAGATGCTGTAAGAGAAAGAGGGTTTGCTGGTGATTACATGATCCGAAACGATGAAACAATATACGGAACTGATCAGACAACAATTTTTATAGATGCGATGTACAAACACAATGGATTTTCGTTCATGGGAGAATATGCCAAAAGAACTGCTGATGACGAGATTGCGACAGAAGCAGATGGGCTTACTCCTACCGGGGATATTGTGCTAACTGGAAATGCATTAAACCTACAAGCTGGATATTTATTTGACAACAATTACGAAATTGCAGCGCGTTTTACAACATTAGAGTTTGAAGCAGTAACTGCGAAAGAGCCTACAAAACAATACACACTTGGATTCAATAAGTTTGTTGTTGGCCATAAGCTTAAAATTCAAAGTGATATTAGCTATACAACATTAGATGAAGAGTCAGATAACATAACCTTCCGAGTTGGTTTTGATATCCATTTTTAATAATGATTATTTAACAAAAAAAATAAAATAAAGTATGATATTTGCTAACATAGCTCAAATAAGTAATATGGATAATATTTATATGTTTATGTTGATTGCCATCACAGTTTTGGCAACGATTGATATTGTAGTTGGAGTCAGTAACGATGCCATCAACTTTTTAAATTCCGCTATCGGTTCTAAAGCTATTTCTATGAGAACCATTATGATTGTGGCCAGTCTCGGTATTTTTGTTGGAGCAGTGTATTCTAGTGGTCTAATGGAAGTCGCACGAAAAGGAATATTTGTGCCTGCAATGTTCAGCTTTAACGAAATCATGTACATTTTTATGGCTGTTATGATAACAGATATACTACTTCTTGATTTTTTTAACACTTTAGGCCTTCCAACATCAACAACTGTATCGATTGTATTTAATTTATTAGGGGCAGCTGTTGTAATGTCTTTAATTAAAATTGGTGCTACTGATGGACAGGGCTTTAGTGACTTAGTAAATTACATCAATACAGAAAAAGCACTTCAAATTATTAGCGGAATTGTGATGTCTGTATTTATTGCCTTTACCGTTGGAGCTATTGTCCAATGGGTTTCCAGATTAATTTTTACATTTCAAATTGAGAAAAAAATAAAAAACTTTGGTGCTATATTTGGCGCTTTTGCGTTGACCGCCATTACCTATTTCATTTTCTTGAAAGGTTTGAAAGGAACGCCTTATTACAAAGATTTAAAAGGCTCTATTGAAGGAAATGAAGCGTATATAATTTCAGCAAGTTTTGTCTTGTGGCTAATTGTTTCCTATATTTTCCAGGCGATTACAAAAAAAACGATACTCTTGGTAGTGATTGCGGTAGGAACCTTTGGATTAGCACTTGCATTTTCTGGAAACGATTTGGTTAATTTTATAGGAGTACCGATGGCAGCCTATCATTCTTACGAAGCCTGGGCTGCATCAGGAATTGATGCTACCATGTTTTCAATGGAAGTTTTAGATAAAAAAGTGCCTGCTGAGCCCTTGTTATTGTTCATCTCTGGAGGAATTATGGTCGTAACGCTGTTACTTTCAAAGAAAGCAAGAACAGTCGCTGAAACTGAAATTAGCTTATCGCGGCAAAGCGAGACTCATGAAAAATTCGAGCCAAATATACTCTCACGCGGAATTGTAAAAGGGGCTACACAACTTTCAAAATATTTTAACCTTATTCTGCCAAAATCCGTTCAAGAAAATATTGGTAAAAGATTTCAAACACCAGAACTAGTACTTACAAAAGACCAAAGTATAGATGCGCCTGCATTTGACTTAATTAGAGCCTCTGTAAATTTAATGGTTGCTGGTATATTAATTGCAGTTGCAACCACTATGAAATTACCTTTGTCTACAACTTATGTCACTTTTATGGTGGCTATGGGAACATCATTTGCCGATAAAGCATGGGGCAGAGAAAGTGCTGTTTACAGGGTTGCCGGTGTTTTAAATGTTATTGGAGGTTGGTTTGGTACTGCGATTGGTGCATTTATAGCCTGTGGAACGGTGGTGTTTTTAATAAACATGAACCCTGCAGTGATAACTCCTATTTTCTTATTGCTTACGGCAATTATATTGTATAGAAATTATCTTGCACACAAAAATAAATCTTTAAACATCTCCAAAGATGACATTCTTAAAAGCTCTGAAAGTAGTTCTATTCAAGGCGTTATTCAGGAGAGCGCAAAAAATATCTCAAATGTGCTTAAAAGATCTAATACTATTTACAGCAACGCCATAAATGGCCTAGCGTCTGAGGATATTAAACTTCTAAAGAAAAACAAAAAGCAAGTTGTTAAACTCTCAAAAGAGGTTGACAATTTAAGAGATAATGTTTTTTATTTCATTAAAAACTTAGATGAATCTAGTCTTGAGGCGAGTGGATTTTACATTGATATTTTAGGCTATTTACATGACATGACACAGTCATTAGAATATATTTCTAAAGTAAGCTATAAACACGTTGACAATAACCACAAAAAATTAAAGTTTAAACAAATCAAAGAACTGAGTGAAATTAGTGAAGCAATAACAACACTATTTTCAGATTCTAGAAAAGCCTTTGATTCGCATTCATTTGATAAGATTGAGGATATTGCCAAGCGTAAAAATGATATTTACAATATATTAAAGTCTGATATAAAATCACAAGTTAAAAGGACTAGAGGTGCGGATGAGTCCAGCCCAAAGAATACAACACTATACTTCAATCTACTGTTGGAAACTAAAGATTTCTTAAAGGCTACAGGTAATTTAATAGACGAATACGAAAATTCACACAACAAATCTTCACAGTAAATAAGAAAACTTAATAAAAAAACCCTTTCAAGTGAAAGGGTTTTTTTATTTATTACTACATATATTTAATTAGCCTTCGCAGCTTGTACACTCTTTCTTTTGTTTGAACTTTTGGGCGGCGTTCATACTGTGTTGGTAGTACAATGACTTCAGCCCAAGTTTCCATGCAGTCACATGAATCTTATTGACATCCTTGGTAGGCATATCTGGGTGTACAATGATGTTAAGCGACTGGCCTTGATCTATGTGATTTTGTCGATTAGCGGCCTGATAGATGATTGCCAATTGATCAATTTCAGAATAGGTTTTGAACACTTCTTTTTCATTTTCGGAAAAGAAATCAAGGTGCTGAACAGAACCATCTCTGTCTCTAATGTCTCTCCATACCTCNNGNGTNTCCATGCCTTTTTCTTTTAAAAGTGTCACCAAGAAAGGATTTTTAATGGTGGTCTTTATTTTGGCAATATCTTTTACATATATATTAGACCATATGGGNTCTATGCCTTGAGATACTTGTCCTAGTATAAAAGCNGATGAAGTNGTTGGTGCAATCGCATTTAAAGTNGCATTCCTTCTGCCGTAGCCTTTGAGTACTGCAGGTTCTCCAAACTTGTCTGCCAATTGTTCAGAAGCGTTATATGACTTGTCTTTTAAAGTTTTAAAAACCTCTGTATTTAAATTATAGGCTTCTTGACTATCAAAAGGCAGCATTTTGGACTGTAATAAAGAGTGCCAGCCTAAGGTGCCCATGCCAAGCGCTCTGTTTTCCTTTGCAAAATTATAGGCGCGTTCCATAAATAGAAAAGTTTGTCTGTCGTCTAAATTAGGAGAGTCTTTATAGGACTCTAGCTTTTCTAGAAACTCTGTGATAACGGCGTCCAAAAAGTAAACCATGGTTTCCACAGCATCGGTATCTTTCCATTTGTCATAATGTAATAAATTAATACTTGACAAGACACAAACAAAAGACCAGTTGTGGTCGGATGGCAGCATTATTTCAGTACAAAGGTTGCTGGCATAAATCGGCAGCGCTTTATCCTTGTATACATCCGCAGCTCCGTTGTTTGCATTGTCTGTAAAGAAAATATACGGATAACCCATCTCTCCACGACTCTGTAAAACTTTGGCCCAGACGGTTCTCTTTTCAGTATCACCATCAATCATTTCTTGCATCCAATTATCAGTAACCGTGACACCATGAGTCAATTCCTGAATAGGGTTTCCTTCTGTTCCTATTTCCAAGAATTCCATAATGTCTGGGTGGTCGATTGGAAGATAAGGAGAAAAACGACCGCGTCTTACAGACCCTTGACTTACAACGTCTACCATGGATTCAAATAACCTCATAATGTGCACCGCCCCAGAGGCTTCGCCATTATTTTTTATGGCCGCACCACGGCCTCTGATTTTACCAAAATAGCCCGAGGTTCCACCACCTAATTTAGACATCATGCCCACTTCAGATTGGGTGTATAAAATATTTCCGATGTCGTCATCTATATGAGAACCGAAACAGCTGATTGGTAAGCCGCGTTTTTTTCCAAAATTTGACCAGACAGGTGATGCCAATGAGTAATAGCCCTCAGACATATAATAATAAAACTTATCTGCAAAACCAGGTATTTGTAGTATGTCTTCTGCTCGTTTTGCGATATTGGCAATGCGCTCTTCTGCGCTGATGCCCTCTCCCAAGTATCCAGCAGCTAAAAATTTTCTGCTGTTTTCATTGAGCCACTCGAATGCTTTTTCGGCGGTTGGGTTTGCCTTTTGCTTTGATTCTTTTCTAGCTTGAATTAAATCTTGGTATGGCTTTTTTTGGTCTTGTTTGTTGGTTAGTTTTTTCTCCATGTGCTAAAATAGATCGTCGCTGGTTATACTTTGTGCTCTTTTACTGTAATTGATGGATCGTTTCACAAAGAAGTCTCCATGCTTGGTACCTATAATTTCGTCGTCAAACCATTCGGTTTCCGAAACTAATGTTTCATCGATTTCAAACACGCTATCAATTCCTATACTTTCAAGTGATTTGTTAAATCTGTTTTTCAAAAACTCGTTAATTACAGCCTTGGGTAAAAAATCTAACTCTCCGTTTTCGAAAATCCAATCGACGACATGCTGCTCCGCCTCAAAAGCTTCTTTGCAGATGTTTTGGATATAAGTTTTGTATTCTGATGTAAACCACTCTGGGTGTTCATTTTGAAGAATTTTAATCAAATCAATACCAAAATCTCCATGAATTTGCTCTTCTTTAGAAGTGGCCTCCACAACATTTGAAATTCCTTTGAGCATATTTTTGTGCTTGTTAAAAGCCATGATGATTAAAAACTGTGAAAACAAAGACACATGTTCAATAAATAATGAAAACAATAGAATGGCCTCAGCATATTCTTTATCGTCATCACTTTTTGAGTTCTTAAGAGCCGTTTCTAAATATTGAACTCTTTTCATGATGGCTGGCTTCTTTTTAAGCGCCTTAAATTCTGAGTTTAAGCCTAGTATTTCTAATAAATGGGAATAGGCATCGGCATGGCGGACTTCACTTTCAGCAAATGTAGAGCCGACTGAGCCAATCTCGGGTTTTGGAATTCTATGATAAAGATCTCCCCAAAAAGACTTTACAGCCACTTCTATTTGAGAAATTGCCAGCATGGTATTTTTGATTGCACTTTTCTCAGGGGCCGATAAACGTGACTTAAAATCTTGTATGTCACTTGTGAAATTAAATTCAGAATGAATCCAATAGGAATGTCTTATCGCTGGAACATATTCATATAACTGCGGGTATTCGTAGGGTTTTAGGTTAATGCGTTTTTCGAAAATGTCAGGCTGCCTATCTTGGCTTCTTTTATTTCTGTAGAGAATATAGGCTTTGGCAACTCCTGGAAAATTACTTTCCATGAGTTGTGTTTCTGCAATGTCTTGAACTTCCTCAATTGTTGGAGTGTAGTCATGATCTTCACTTTTTCGGTTTAATAATTTCTGGTAAACAGACAATGCAACGTCTTGCGCGTTTTCTGCATTCCCAACACCCACTGAATCCATCGCTTTTTTTATGGCTTGAGTTATCTTATCCAGATGAAAAGGGCTGGTAGTGAAATCTCTTTTAATTATGTGTTCTATTTTCATAATTTTTAATATTTGGGTTATTTCTAGGCTGATCCTATTGGACAGTCAAGTTAAGTTCTGGTATGTATCGGATGATTTTCCCAGAAGATGAATGTTACTTTTTATCACTCCCCCAGCGCGATGATCTGCGCTTGTGTGATAAAATGGTCTATGTTTTGTTGTGAATTGGGCTCTTTTTGCAGCATCGTTAAATTGGTTGTTTTGATCTAATTTTTGGTTTAAGGTTATGGTTTTGGTTAACTCGCTACAAACCCGAGCCACACAAAGAAACGAAAATTGTTGGCTTATATAAAAGTCATTTTTATAAACATTGACCCCAAGTTTTTAACAACAAGTAAGTTTTTTCTTACAAAAAAATTTCTCGCTTTAACACATAAGTGCATGACAATCAATGTATTATAAATGGCTTCTCTCGTAAACAGTCCCGTGGTCAGAAAATAAAAAAAACAGAAAAATATTTAGGAATTTAAAAAAGCTTTAGGACATGCGTTTATTTGCAAGCGCTTCAAGCGCTTCGTACCATGCCTTTCCAAATTTTCTAATGAGTGCCTCTCTAACAAATTTATATACTGGAATTTTTAGCACGTGACCTAAACTACAAGCCGGATCGCAAATTTGCCATTTGTGGTAATTAACGGCCGAAAATTCACTGTAATCTTTTACGCGAATGGGGTATAAGTGGCAGGAAACTGGTTTTTTCCAAGCAACATCACCTTGGTTGTAGGCTTCTTCAATCCCACACATGGCCGTTTGACTTTCATCATAAATAACATAGGCACAATCTGCTCCATTAACAAGCGGTGTCTCCAACTCTCCATTTTCAGTAGTCACAAACAAGCCTTGGTTTTCGAGGGCATCAATACCCTCGGGGGTCAAATGGGGTTTTAATTTTGGGTAAATTTCATGTAATGTTTTGACCTCGTCAGCATCTAGAGGCGCACCGGCATCCCCATCGACACAACAGGCGCCTTTACAGGCGGATAAATTGCATGCAAAATCATTGTCTAAAATCGCTTCAGATACTATTGTTTTTCCCAGTTGAAACATAAAACGAAGATACTGATTTTAAGGCATATGCTAACCAAAAAAAAATTGGTTTTTTAAATTTATATTTAAATAATTTAGCGAACTTTGACCTCACAAATTTATGAGAATATGAATTTCAATCTTAAAGAAATTTTTACGGTTTTTATGGTGCTTTTTGCGGTGATTGATGTCGTTGGTAACATCCCTATCATTATTGATTTAAGAAAAAAGGCAGGGCATATTCAAAGTGAAAAAGCGGCGATTATTGCAGGGGCAATCATGATCGTTTTCTTGTTTATTGGCAATAGTATTCTGAACTTGGTGGGTATAGACGTGCACTCATTTGCAGTGGCGGGGGCCTTTATATTGTTTTTTATAGCGCTAGAAATGATTTTGGGCATCACACTTTACAAGCAGGACGAAGAGTCGTCTTTAAATGCGACGGTATTTCCCTTGGCATTTCCCTTGATTGCTGGTCCGGGAAGCCTCACTACTATATTGTCCCTAAAATCTGAGTTTTACACAGAAAACATCATTGTGGCCATCGTTATTAATGTCCTGGTTATTTTTTTGGTTTTAAAGACCTCTGTAAAAATTGAGCGCATGATTGGACAAAATGGGATCAACATCACTCGAAAGATATTTGGCGTGATACTACTAGCCATTGCCGTAAAATTATTCACGTCAAATATTAAATTTTTACTTTAATTAATGAAAATCGCAACTTACATCATCTCGTTTATCGCATTGGTCACATGCGCATTTAATGTCTCAAAGATTGATTTTCAAGCACCTTTGGAAAACGAAAGTTTTACAGCGCTCATTACGGCAATAGCAGCAGCTTGCGCCTTTCTCATAGCAAGCCTGTTAATAATTTCTAAAAAAGTAGATCGCGTGGTAAAAACCAAGACCTAAAGTGGGATAAAGTTAACTTCAATACCAGATTTTTCTAAGAAATCTACGCCAGATAAATCTTTATAAGCGGTACTGTAAACCACTCTTGTGATGCCAGCTTGATAAATCAATTTACTGCAATTTTTACAGGGTGACAATGTAATGTATAGCGTTGCCCCTTTACAAGACTGGGTTGAAGCCGCAACTTTAAGAATGGCATTGGCTTCCGCGTGGAGTACATACCATTTTGTATAACCCTCATCATCTTCACAAATATTTTCATATCCTGTTGGGGTGCCATTGTATCCGTCAGAAATGATCATGCGATCCTTGACAATTATGGCCCCCACCTGTCTTCGTTCGCAATAGGATAGTTTAGCCCATTCGCTGGCCATTCGAAGGTATGCCTTGTCGTATTTTAATTGTTTGGTGTTCGACATTTGATGCTAAAAATATTTGCCGAATATAGGCCGTTTACGCCGCAATTGCAATTTTTAAATTAGGAAAACATTGGGCTCATAAAAATCAAAGGCAAAATAAATCCAAGTATGATTGAAGAGATCACCAAAACCCAATCTCTATTTGAGAATCTGAAAATACTCTGAAAGACAAAACTTAAAATAAGGGTGCACAAAACAATGATAAATTGTCCTATCTCAATCCCAATGGAGAATTCTAAAATTGATAAAATGGTGTTTTCTTTGGAGTGCACCAATGATTCAAAGG
>NZZM01000009.1 GCA_002698705.1 Formosa sp.
CGCTTCGCTGTTTGTACCTCCAATCCCCTGATAAGCAAAGGTTGTTTTCGAAGTCCAAACATAGAGGTTACCCCCTGGGTTTGAACCGGATAAAGATTGAGTGCTAAAATTACTACCATCAATACTGATGTATTCTCCAGCATTTACAGTAGTGAGCAGACTTCCCGATGAAGAATCGCCATTGATCCAAACTTCGGTATTGTCGTAATGCGCTATGATCAATGGCCTTTCAATATCATCATATCCATTGGCACGTACAAAAATGTATTCACTAAATTCCTGACCGTCAATTGCAATGGTTTCCAATGGTGCAATTTGGTCAATCCCCGCATCACGACCATTACCATTAGAATTACTACCATTAAAAGAACCGCAGTTGACAACAATGGGTTTACTGGAAGTCACAAGGGCTCCGATAAGTCCATCTCTGTTTGAAGGGGTTAAGGCTGGATTTAGAGCCAAAATATAGGACTCCCCAGCATTTAATATTGTTGACAAAGGAGTATTATTTAGAACTATGACATCTCCCGGGATATCAGTAAAATCAACTTGTGTATTATTCTCAGTAGCCATTACTGTAACAAAATTGATATAGTCCAGATTAGAAGAAGAAAATGTTTTTAAATTAGTGAAAGTTCCAACCCTAAAAATATTACCAAGTCCTGATAAGCCTTTAGAAACTAACGAGCCTGCTTGATTTTGATTTCCAGCAGTAAGCCTGATAGAAACATAAATAGGTTTTTCAGAGCTAACTATGTAGCCTTTATTGTTAATTTGAGAGCCTGTAGCAGATGGAGGAACTACAAATGGTGTATTATCTCCAGAACCAATAAATACCTCTACAGGATTTGAATTAGAAACATTATAATTTAGGACTGCACCGCCTAATTGGTTAAGTTCAACATTTACAGGGGAAATGCTGGGAGTCGAAATATGTAGATATTGATTNTGAGGAAGAGAATTATTATTTGGAGCTGCTGTTATTGGAGGAATATAATGTGTACGACTTAGTTGTGCAGGCAAAATAGTTGAGCAAAACAAAAAAAGAATTAAAATGAAAGCTTTTTTTTTCACAAATTCGTTTAAAACTTAAATCTTTAGATAATTTTTATACAGCCTCCTATAAATATATGCTTATTTTTTTTAGTAAAAAAATGTTAATTCTTTTTTAAAATTAAAACTTTGAGGTTTTATAGGTTTTAAAGATAAATATAAAAACTTATTTTTGTGTTAAATTAAACTTTTATGAATACTAAATCGGTTTCTAGCCACATTGTAAGTTGGCTAAATTCCTACGCTACTAAAGCAAATATAAAAGGATTTGTTATTGGAATTTCAGGAGGANTTGATTCTGCAGTAACATCAACATTATGNGCAAAAACAGGACTACAAGTACTTTGTTTGGAAATGCCTATACACCAAGCAGAAAGTCATGTAAGCAGAGCAAAAGAGCATATTAAGTCCTTAAAAAATAGTTATGAAAATGTAAAATCGTATCGGGTAGATTTAACTCCTGTTTTTGAATCTTTAAAAGCAAATATTTCATCAGACGGCTCTGATAAAGACATTGAAATGGCTCTTGCTAACTCTAGAGCAAGGTTAAGAATGACAACACTCTACTATCACGCAAGCCTGAAAGGTTTTCTAGTAGTAGGGACTGGCAATAAAGTAGAAGATTTTGGGGTTGGTTTTTATACAAAGTACGGAGATGGAGGTGTTGATTTAAGCCCAATAGCCGATCTTTTAAAATCTGAGGTTTATGAATTGGGATCGTTTTTGAACGTTCCCAAGAGTATCATGGGAGCTTTGCCAAGTGATGGTCTTTTTGGTGATTCTAGAAGTGACGAAGATCAAATTGGAGCTTCCTACCCAGAACTAGAATGGGCGATGCNTATGAAAGATGAAGGAAGAAATTTAAAAGATTTTAATGGTAGACAAAAAGAAGTTTTTAAGATATTTATGAAATTTAATTCATATAATGCTCACAAAATAGACCCAATTCCAGTTTGTCTAATTTCTGAATCCATTAAACAATAAACCATGATAAGGGTTTTAATCGCTGATCATCAGCCTATTGTAAGCTATGGGATAAGAATGCTTTTTGAATCCTCCAATGATGTTAAACTTATAAATTCAGTTANTACNAAAAAACAACTAATTGACTATTTAAAAAAAGGAAGTATCGATGTTGTACTACTATCTTTAGATTTTTCTGATTCTAATGGTATTACCATATTGAGAAACATAAAAAAAGAATTTAATTCAATAAGAGTTCTTATTTTTAGTTCACAATCTGAAAATATATACGCCGCAAGTGGTATTAGAGCTGGTGCTTCTGGTTATCTATCAAAAGGGGCTACTACAAGTACCATAAAAAGAGCTATTTTAAAAGTTTTTAAAGGCGGTATATACTTAAGTAGTGCTATGGCCCGCAAATTAACTTTTGAAAAAAATCAAGATAAAACAAATTTTTACAACAAGCTTTCTACCAGAGAAATTGAGGTCCTAAATCTAATTTGCAGTGGAAAAAAAAATAAACAAATTGCAATTGAACTTGAAATAAATCCAAAAACAGTAAGCACTTATAAATCCAGACTTATGAAAAAACTTAAAGTAGAAAACATGATTGCTTTAATTGATTTGGTGCGACAAAAAAGATAATTATAATACACGATTGAGTTTTCTTGAAAGTAACATTTTTAAATTAGAATAATTTAAAACATCTTCTAACACATCTAAATGTTCTATGGATGTATCGTGGGTTAAAGACTTAAATTCTGTCACTTTTTTATCAATCAAAAAGCACCTCAAGCTTAAAATTGTTTCACTAACTAGTTGTGAAATGCTGAGGTCTTTAGATTTTGGGAATATATTATTTTTTTCCCAGTTGTGTAGGCGATATCGTTCATCATTCATTAAAATAGAGGTCACGGTAGATGCTAAATTCGAGTCGATATTATGAACGAAATTTTCTATTGAAAAAGAATCTGTCTGATTTAAATTATCGATAATTAGATAGTAAATAGTTTTGAAATCTGCATTACTAAATTCCATCTCATCTTCCTGTAAATCCAAATAAATTTTTTCAAAAACTTTAGATTTTTGTGTTATGGGTTCTAAAACAAGCACATTCTCCTCATTCTCTTTTAATATTAAATCTTCAAAATCTTCTGTGCGGTTGCCATATAATAATAAGATTTCAATTATTTTTTGCTCCATCTCATATTGAATATTTATTTTTTTTGTTTTGGAGTTTGCTTTAACTACTTCAAAAGTTTTTTTCTCTTTGTGGTAATTTTTATTAGCTTCAACCTCTGTTTTCTTCAATATTTGCGCAAGTGTACTAAAAAGAACATGTTCGCTAATATCCATAATTCGTGCACATTCGCGAACATAAAGCTCTTGTTTTATTTGGTCAGAAATTTTAGAAATACTAATGACCATGTTACGAATTAAGTCAGCTTTTGCAATAGGATCATTTGCAGTTTGTTCCATTAATAAAGATGCTTTATAAGAAATAAAATCTTTAGTATTTTCGTTGAGATAGTCTTTTAATTCTTTCGTTGTTTTTTGCTTGGCAAAGCTATCTGGGTCCTCACCTTTTGGAAAAGTACAAACCTTAACATTTACTCCTTGTTCCAAAATTAAATCAACCCCCCTCAGTGCAGCACGAATACCAGCTTCATCCCCATCAAATAAGATGGTAATATTTTTAGTCAAACGATTAATTAATCTAATTTGATTAGGACTCAGAGCAGTTCCTGAAGAGGAAACTACATTTTTTATACCTGCTTGATAAAATTGAATTACATCTGTATATCCTTCNACTAAATAACAATTATTCTCTTTTGCAATGGTCTGTTTGGCATAATAAATCCCATAAAGAACTTTACTTTTGTGATATATATCACTTTCTGGAGAATTGAGATATTTTGCCGCTTTTTCGTTACTTGCTAAAATTCTACCTCCAAAGCCAAGAACACGTCCTGACATGCTGTGAATTGGAAACATAACACGACCTTTAAATCTGTCGAAATGCTTTTCTTCTTTAACAATTGTGAGACCAGTTTTTTCTAAATATTTTAATTGGTATCCTTTTTTTAGGGCTCTGTCTGTAAGTTCAGTCCATGAATTTGTTGAAAACCCTAGTTGAAATTTTTTAATAATTTCTAGGTTAAATCCACGCTCTAAAAAATAACTTAATCCAATAGCTTTACCTTCATCTGTTTTATGTAAAGTGTTTTGATAATGACTATTTGCAAACTCAGAGACCAAGTACATACTTTCACGCTCTCCTGCAGCCTGTTTTTGAGCATCACTGTTAACAGTTTCCTNAATTTCAATATTATATTTTTTAGCCAAATAGCGAATAGCTTCAGGATATGTAAAGTGCTCGTGCTCCATTAAAAATGAAACTGAAGTACCTCCTTTTCCTGTAGAAAAGTCTTTCCAAATTTGTTTGACAGGNGAAACCATAAAGCTAGGTGTGCGTTCTTCGCTNAAAGGACTTAAACCTTTNAAATTACTCCCAGCCTTTTTAAGTTGAACAAAATCACCAATAACCTCCTCTACACGAGCAGTATCAAAGACTTGATCTATAGTGGATTTTGNGATCAATTTATAAGTTTTAAAATTTGTTAACTATTTTTTGGGNATCAGTAAATATATGAAATCTTACACATTTATTTTTATAAGAAACACAACAAGATATTTATTCTTTTCGATCTATAACATAATTAACCATTGTTTCCAAGGCGTTTTTGTATTTTGATTGTGGATAGCANTGTATTAATTCTAATGCTTGTTTCTGAAACTCTTTCATTTTTGAAACTGCATAATCTAGACCTCCATTATTCTTCACAAAATTAATGACTTCATTTACTCGCTTGGGGTCTTTGTTGTATCGCTTTACAGAGTTAATAATCCAGTCCCGGTCTTTTTTAGAGGAGTTNTTTAAAATATAGATTAATGGAAGTGTCATTTTTTGTTCTTTAATATCTATTCCAGTGGGCTTTCCAATTTTTTGAGTTCCATAATCAAATAAGTCNTCCTTTATTTGAAATGCCATTCCAATGAGTTCTCCAAAATTTCTTAAAATTTCTACATCTTTAGAATTAGGACTAACTGAAGCTGCCCCCAAGCTACAGCAGGCTGCAATTAATGTAGCTGTTTTTTGACGAATTATATTAAAGTATATATCCTCTGTTATATCTAGAGTTCTCGCCTTCTCTATTTGTAATAATTCTCCTTGACTCATTTCTCGAACTGCAACTGAAATAATCTTCAATAGGTCGAAATCATTATTGTCAATACAAACCAAAAGACCTTTTGACAATAAAAAATCACCTACCAAAACTGCAATTTTATTTTTCCAAAGCGCATTAATTGAGAAAAAACTTCTTCTCTGATTACTGTCATCAACCACATCATCATGAACTAAAGTAGCCGTATGTATTAATTCAATNACAGAAGCACCTCGATAAGTTCTTTCACTCATTTCACCACCAGAAACCATCTTTGCAGTTAAAAACACGAACATGGGGCGCATTTGCTTACCCTTCCGATTTACAATATAGTGTGTAATTCGATTAAGCAAAGCGACTTTACTAGACATGGAAAGTCGAAACTTTTGTTCAAAAAGCTCCATTTCATAACTAATTGGTTCTTTTATACGCTCAATGGCTTTCAAATGGAAATAAATTTTTAGTAAAATTAAGCATATAATACCAAATGATAGAATGAAANCTTAAAAATCAAACTCATTGTTTTAGGGCGTTAATCTTAATGAATTTTGCCTTAATAATATCTTCAATAGATTTGTTTTCTATTTTACTTTCTAGCCAAGAAATAATATCCAGGTATAAAAAAGCACGCCTCTCATAGGGGTGGTCCTCATAAGTCAATAGTTTCTGATGTAAAGCTCTAAAAGCAGCTTTTAATTCACTTGGATAGATTTCGCCTAAATTCTTTAAAAACGAAACCATTTCCTTTTGAACTGCATATAAATCTTCCATTTTGATTAAAAACTTATAAGTATTTTTTATTAAANTATCTAACTGAAAATCTAATCCAGCTTCATAATGTGATACTAAGTTTAAAATCCTTGAAAAGCACAATAAATCTTCTCTCATTTGCAAAGATTTATTAGTTATTATTTTTGATAGATAGTAAATCGCACTTTTATAATCCTGTGTTCCAAAATATAAGCTAGCAATTTTATAATAAAATACCATTACATGATGTTCGTCTATTTGATTATTATATTTATTTAATCCTACAAGAACCTCATCAATTAAAGGGATGCCTTCATTAAAAGTTCCTTGCATAAACTTTAGATTAATTTTATTTGAATATAAGTANAGAAATACCAATCCATTTATNTTATCATCATTGGGGAACCACGATTTTTGAGTGATATCTTCAAAATCACTTAAACAGGTTTTAAATTTTGTGTGATGTTTTGTATAAAATAAAGTTTCCAAAAGATATTGATAACCTTTCAAGAAAAATACAGGATTAAGTGGTATCATTGACTCATTATCATAAAATAAATCAACCCATTTTCTAGAATACTTGTAGCAAGACTTGAAATCTTGAATAAGGAAACTATACCACAAGTAAGACTTGTAAAGCCAAAGCTTTTCTCTGAAACCTAATGTCTCTATTTTGAATACTGGCAGTCTTTTATTAAAGTAATCTTTTACCTTCTGAAACTCTTTATCATTTTTGACATATCCAGTTTTTAAAAATAGTCCGTAAAGTTGTAATGATAAATTAGATAGTTTGCTAGCAATAACATTTTGATGACTCAATTCTTTGGCTTGNATTGTTAATTCGTCAGCTCTATTATTTAGACTTCTTGTGATGTATTGTGACTCAATAATTTTTTCAAGTTCGACAATTTCATAAGCAATATTTTTTTCTTGATTTTTAATTGCTAAAGTTTTTGCCTTCTCTAATATTTTTAAGCTTTGCTTATAAAGTCCTTTGTGATATAAAATCGTGGCAAAATCCAATTGCTCTCTTAACTGGATTCTTAAATTTTGATGTGAAGGATTAAGCTTTAAACTAATTAGAATTTGCTTGTATAAATGTGCTTTTAAATTTGAAAGCTGTTTTTTTTTTAACAAATTCTTGTTTTATAATAGTATGCTCATTATACTTTTTCATACTGTCTAAAGCTTTAAACAATAATAAAAATTTAGAGTCTTCGTTTACCCCAAGCCTTCCAACATAAAGTTTGAACTGCCGCTTTTCAGATTTAGTCATTGATTTGACCAGTACAAATAGATTATCTTTTGAAAGTTTAGTCATAATAAAAAAATCTACTTAGCCTTTTGATTTTCATTTTTTTAGATGTCTCGGTTATGAATTGGATATTGTAAATTTATAAAAATAATTTAGGTTAAAAATTCAAAAAAAATTAAATTCGTNTAAGAATGAAAGAAATATAAATGTCTAATACGAATATTAAAATATTTGATACTACACTCAGAGATGGTGAACAAGTACCAGGGTGCAAACTAAACAAGGANCAGAAAGTTATCATTGCAAAGCGATTNGATTTGTTAGGTGTTGATATTATTGAGGCTGGTTTTCCAGTCTCAAGCCCTGGAGATTTTGCATCGGTTGAAGCTGTTTCAAAGATTGTAAAAAATGCAACTGTTTGTGGGTTGAGTCGCTCCGTTGAAAACGATATTAAAATTGCTGCAGAAGCCCTGAAATATGCCAAGGTTCCAAGGATTCATACAGGTATTGGAACTTCAGATTCACACATTAAATTTAAATTTAATTCCAACAGAGATGCCATTATCGAACGAGCTGTTGGCGCAGTACGCTATGCAAAATCATTTGTTGAAGACATAGAGTTCTATGCNGAAGACGCTGGTCGAACTGCTAATGAATACCTTGCAAAAGTTTGTGAAGCTGTCATTAAAGCTGGAGCCACCGTGCTAAATATCCCGGATACAACAGGGTATTGTCTTCCCCATGAATACGGAGCCAAAATAAAGTACCTTATTGAAAATGTAAAAGGAATTGAGAAAGCCACTTTATCGTGTCATTGTCACAATGATCTTGGGCTAGCAACTGCAAATTCAATTGAAGGTGCTATAAACGGTGCAAAGCAAATTGAATGCACTATAAACGGCATTGGCGAACGTGCAGGTAATACCGCATTGGAGGAGGTCGTGATGATAATTAAGCAACATCCAAATCTAAAATTGGATACTAATATTAATACCTCAATGCTCTACGGTATCAGTCAACTAGTTTCTGATAATATGGGAATTTATACTCAGCCCAACAAGGCAATTGTTGGTGCCAATGCATTTGCCCACAGTTCAGGAATTCACCAAGACGGTGTAATAAAAAATAGAGAAACCTATGAAATAATAGACCCGAAAGATGTTGGTGTCACCGAGTCGGCTATTGTTTTGACAGCCAGATCTGGTCGCGCCGCATTGGCCTATAGGGCAAAAAATATCGGCTATGAGCTTTCAAAGCTACAACTCGATGTCATTTACAACGATTTTCTAAAATTTGCAGATTTAAAAAAAGAAATAAATGACAATGATATCCACGAAATCATGGAGTCTAGTGCCATTTATAAAGAACTCTGTTAATCTATGAAAAAAACACTTTTTGATAAGGTATGGGATGCGCATGTTGTGGAGTCTATTGAAGATGGGCCACAGATTTTGTACATCGATAAGCACCTTATTCATGAAGTTACAAGCCCTCAAGCTTTTAATGAACTAAAGGAAAGAAAGATTCCGATTTTTAGACCATCTCAAATTGTAGCCACGGCCGATCACAATACTCCAACCAGAAATCAACATCTACCAGTCAAAGACGAGTTGTCCAGAAATCAATTGGAGGAACTTTCAAAAAATTGTTCCGAAAATAATATTATGCTTTATAAACTTGGTCACAAGTACAACGGCATTGTCCACGTTATGGCACCCGAATTAGGGATCACTCAGCCAGGGATGACCATGGTTTGTGGAGACAGCCATACCTCGACACATGGCGCTTTTGGAACGATCGCTTTTGGTATTGGAACAAGTCAAGTCGCACAAGTCTTTGCAAGTCAATGTTTATTACTTAAAAAGCCNAAGAGTTTGCGTGTAACTGTAAATGGCAACCTAAAAAAAGGNGTTTTGGCGAAAGATGTTATTCTTTATATTATTTCTAAATTAGGAACCAATTCAGGGACAGGTTATTTCTGTGAATATGCAGGAGATGTTTTTGAAAATATGAGTATGGAAGGTCGAATGACAGTTTGTAATATGAGCATTGAAATGGGAGCTAGAGGTGGTATGATTGCCCCGGATCAAACTACCTTTGACTACATCANTGGCCGAAATTTTGCGCCTGAAGGAGCTGAGTTTGAGAAAAAAATTGAATATTGGAAAACACTCCCAACAGATGAAGGGGCTAAATTTGACAAGGAATATTCTTTTGATGCTGAAGACATCGCACCAATGATTACTTACGGGACTAATCCTGGAATGGGCATTAAAATATCGGATAATATTCCTGTTGAAAATGATTCATCCTTTGAAAAATCTTTGNAATATATGAATTTTATTGCTGGAGAATCTTTATTAAATAAACCCATCAATTATGTATTTATTGGCAGCTGTACCAATTCTAGGATTGAAGATTTCAGAGTGGCTGCCGGTTACATTAAAGGNAAACAAAAAGCAAAAAATGTAACTGCTTGGCTAGTTCCAGGGAGTAGACAAGTGGAGAAGCAAATAAAAGCAGAAGGCCTTCATNAAGTATTTGAAGCCGCTGGGTTTGAATTAAGGCAGCCTGGATGCTCAGCCTGTCTAGCGATGAACGATGATAAAATTCCGCAAGGAGAGTATTGTGTATCCACCTCCAATAGAAATTTTGAAGGCCGCCAAGGTCCTGGTGCTAGAACCATATTGGCAAGCCCACTGGTAGCTGCAGCAACTGCGGTGGAAGGGAAAATCATTGATATCACTNAACATAACCTGTAATGGAAAAATTTTTAACTCTTAAATCCCGAGCAGTTCCAATNAATGTCGCCAATATAGACACTGATCAAATCATTCCTGCACGGTTTTTAAAAGCTACTGATAAAAAAGGCTTTGGAAAAAATGTTTTTAGAGACTGGCGTTACGATAAAGATCAAAATTTAAAGACTGATTTCTCGCTTAATAATCCAAAATATAGCGGAAGTATTCTTGTTGCTGCTGATAATTTTGGTTGTGGGTCTAGTCGAGAACATGCTGCTTGGGCCTTGGCAGGGTACGGTTTCAAAGTGATAGTTTCAAGTTTTTTTGCTGATATTTTTAAAGAGAACTCTCTCAACAACGGTTTGCTTCCCGTTCAAGTATCTGAGACATTTCTTAAAACGCTTTTTGAAATTATTGAGAAGGATTCTAATGTCAGTTTAACAGTTAATTTAGAAGCGCAATGTTTATCAGTAGATATTATAAATTTAAGTACTAAATTTGACATTGATCCTTACAGAAAAACATGTCTAATTAATGGCTACGACGATATTGATTATTTGATAAGCCAAAAAGAAAAAATTGAAACCTTTGAGCATCTTAAAAAATATTAATTATGAATCTAAAAATTGCCGTACTGCCTGGAGATGGTATAGGCCCCGAAGTAATTGATCAAGCTGTTAAAGTTTTAAAGGCAATTGCCANAAATTTTGATCACAAGTTTAGTTATAATTATGCTGATGTTGGTGCTATCGCTATTGAAAATCACAACGATCCTTTGCCAGGTATAACACTTCAAATTTGCAAAAAAAATGATGCTATTTTATTTGGTGCGATTGGCGACCCAAAATACGATAACGACCCTTATGCTAAAATCAGACCCGAACAAGGGCTTTTAAAACTTCGNAAAGAATTGGGACTGTTTGCAAATATACGGCCTGTAAAGGCTTATAAAACACTTTTAAACAAATCGCCTCTCAGAAAAAAAATCATCAAAGGCACCGACATTAGTATTTACAGAGAACTAACTGGGGGATTATATTTTGGAGAAAAAAAAATAAGCGAAGATGGTAATACAGCTTCAGATTTGTGTACATATTCAAGGTACGAAATTGAACGGATTTCACACTTGGCTTTTAAAGCAGCAATATCAAGAAAAAACAAATTAACTTTGGTGGACAAAGCCAATGTNTTAGAAAGCTCAAGNCTTTGGAGAAAGGTTGTCACTGAAATAGGAGAAAATTATCCAACTGTTGATTTAAACTTTTTATTTGTAGATAATGCGGCAATGCAAATGATTCAAAATCCAAAACAATTTGATGTGATTTTGACAGAAAATCTTTTTGGAGATATAATAAGTGATGAGGCTAGTGTTATTGGTGGTTCAATTGGGCTTTTAGCCTCTGCGTCAGTAGGAAATAAACACGCAATGTTTGAGCCTATCCATGGTTCATATCCACAAGCAACCGGAAAAGGAATTGCTAATCCGATAGCTTCTATTTTATCTGCAGCTATGTTATTAGATCACTTCGGATTAATTGATGAAGCCAAAATTATAAGAAAAGCAGTAAATAAATCNCTTAAATTACAAATAACCACACCAGATTTGAATAAGAAATTTGATAATGTAACAACCGATAAAGTTGGAGACTTTATTGAAGACTTCATTAATAATCCTGAGGACTCAAATTTAAACTTTTCAAATATGTATTTAGGACAGTCAACAATTATTTGAGAAAAACATTAAAAAAAAAGCCTCATGCTTTTAGCATGAGGCTTTTTTTAGTTACAATTTAATAATTTTGCCTTTATCACTTTTAAAGCGATAGTCTAAATACGTGTAAGCATCTCTTGGCATTATTTCTACCCAAACTTTATATTTAAAAAACCATTTCAAACGAACAGATGGGAAACCTTTTGTTAAAAAGGCAGCAATAAAAGGGTGTGTGTTTAAAGTCACTTTTTTAAAGCCTTTTTTAATAATTANTTCTAATTGATGATTAATTTTCTCAATCAAAACAATAGGTGCCTCAACTTCAGATCCAGTTTGACCATTAGGATTAGGTTCTTTAGTTTTGATATTCATTTCAGGACGAACACGCTGACGNGTTATTTGAATAAGCCCAAACTTACTTGGAGGGAGAATTTTATGTTTAGCTCTATCTTCTTTCATTTCATCTCTTAGATGATTGAAAAGTTTTCTTCGATTCTCCGCATTATTCATGTCAATAAAGTCTACCACAATAATTCCACCCATATCTCTAAGTCTAAATTGTCTTGCTAGTTCTGTAGCAGCAATCAAGTTGACTTCTATTGCTGTGTCTTCTTGATTTTTCTCCTTGCTTGTTCGATTGCCACTATTAACATCTACAACATGTAAAGCTTCAGTGTGTTCTATTATCAAATAAGCGCCTTTTGGTAATCGTACTGTCTTACCAAATGAAATTTTTATTTGACGCTCAATACCAAACTTCTCAAAGATTGGAGTTTTAGAATTATAAAACTTAACAATATTTTCCTTGTGAGGAGCTATTTCAAAAATATAGTCTTTAATTTTCGCACAAAGATTAATATTATCAACGTTAATTTTAGTAAAACTATCATTAAAAATATCTCTTAATATTGAAGAAGCTTTATTCATTTCACCCAAGAGCTTACTAGGAGTGTGGGAGTTTGGAATGCGCTTACAAACGTCTTCCCATTTTCTGTAAAGGTTTTGTAAATCTCTATCTAACTCCGCAACTTTTTGACCTTTCGCAACAGTTCTGATAATTACCCCAAAACCTTTTGGAGCAATACTTTTAACTAGGCGTTTAAGACGCTCTTTTTCAACTCGACTTTCAATTTTTTGAGAAATAGAAATTCTATTAGAAAAGGGCACTAAAACCAAATAGCGGCCAGCAAATGATATTTCTGAACTTATTCTTGGTCCCTTTGTTGAAATGGGTTCTTTTACAATTTGGACCAATAATATTTGGTTAGGTTTTATGACTTGGTCAATTTTACCGTCTTTGTGGATGTCTTTCTCATATGAAAAATCTTTAAGAGAAAAATCATTTTGTTTACCTGTGCTTACACGTTTCATGAATTTCATTAGAGAAGGTAGTTTAGGACCCAAATCGTGGTAATGCAAAAATGCATCTTTTTGATAGCCTACATTTACAAATGCAGCATTGAGTCCAGGGATAGATTTTCTTACTTTGGCTATAAACACATCACCAACAGAAAATTTATTATTATCCTTATCCTTTTGATATTCAATTAGTTTTCCTTCTTTTAATAAGGCAAAATCAACATTGTCAGAATTTGATCGAATAATTAATTCTTTATTCATAATGTTAATTTTAATTTGTACAATTAGTTTAGTACAAATGGATTATACAATAATTCTTTATTCCAACACAATTTATAAAATTGTGTCATTTACTTGTAATTAATATTACACTACAAGTTTCACAGGATTTTTATCCAGTTAAATCCATATTTTTAGCAAGGTAAAGCTAAAATATACAAATTTGATGTCAATGAACGTTCGATGAAAGCTTCAAAAAGGGAGTCAACACTACCTAGCTCAGTCGATTTACTTCTTTTTGTGCCTATTTGCACGGCGCCTTTTTTTACGCTTGTGTGTAGCTACCTTGTGTCTTTTACGTTTTTTACCACTGGGCATATAAACTTTGTTTTTNTGATTAATTAATTGACTTTAAGCTTATTTTTAACTGCTTCAAGAAATACTTTTGAAGGTTTGAATGCAGGTTTATTGTGAGCCGGTATATTGATTGAAGTATTTTTCAATATATTTCTTCCAATCTTTTTTGCACGAGTTTTGATTACGAAACTACCAAAACCTCTTAAGTAAACATTATTTCCGGATTCTAAAGATCCCTTCACTTCACTCATGAATGATTCTAATATAGCTAGAACATCAGATTTTTCTATTCCTAAATCGTTTGATATATTAGATACTATTTCAGCTTTTGTCATTATTAATGTTTTATTGCTTAATCTGATGGGTTGCAAATATATGTATTTTAAATTCAATATTTCAAACCAGAATAATTAAAATCTAACTACTTAATAGTTTATTTTTGTAATTATATAACTAAAATGAATTTTAATTCGAGCTTAACTAAATGGTATTTGTTAAATAAAAGAGTCCTCCCNTGGAGAGAATCTAAAGATCCTTATAAAATTTGGTTATGTGAAATAATTCTTCAACAAACACAAATTAAACAAGGTTTACCATATTATTTAAAATTCATTCAAAAATACCCTACCGTGTTTCAACTTGCTAATGTAGATGAGGACGAGATTCTTAAAGACTGGCAGGGATTGGGTTATTATTCACGTGCTAGAAACTTACATAAAACGGCTCAATATGTGGCAAATGAGTTAAATGGGGTTTTTCCTAAAAATTACAAAGAACTTGTNGGGCTTAAAGGAGTGGGGGATTACACTGCAAGTGCTATTGCATCTATATGCTACGAGGAACCTGTGGCTGTTTTAGACGGTAATGTTTACAGAGTTTTATCACGCTATTTTGGAATTAATACTCCGATTAATTCTACTAATGGTACAAAAGAATTTAAAATACTAGCTACAAGTTTACTGCCTAAAAAAAATATTGGTGATTACAACCAAGCAATTATGGAATTCGGAGCTTTGCAATGTAAACCTAAGTCCCCTAACTGTAAAAATTGTCCAATACCTTCAAATTGTACTGCGCTTTCTACTGGTAATATTCAAAAACTTCCCGTAAAGCTAAAAAAAAATAAAGCCCGAAAACGATATTTAAACTTTTTAGTCTTTCTAAATAAAAATAATGAAACTATCATAGAAAAAAGAACTCAGAAGGGGATTTGGCAACACTTATATCAATTCCCTATGATTGAGACTTCCAAATCAATAACAGTTGAAGAATTACTACTAAACTTAGACTTTAGACAAAGAAAAACTAAAACTTTCAAAAATATTGAATTGTTTAATTCTAATGATATTATTCATAAATTGTCACATCAAGAGCTTTACATCAAGTTTTGGAAAATTAATACAAACTGTCATATAGGAAATATGATTAATTTGAAAGATGTTCAAAACCACGCTTTTCCAGTTGTAATTGCACAATTTATCAAAGATTTTGTTTACTAATTTACCTTTTTTTAAATATATTTATATTTCACAATTAAAATTAAAACATGTCTGGAACTCTTAATAAAGTTATGTTGATTGGTCACCTAGGTGACCAAGTTAAAATGCACTACTTCGATGATAAAAATTGTATTGGTCGTTTTCCAATTGCAACAAATGAAACATATACAAATAAACAAACTAATGAAAAAGTCAGTAACACCGAGTGGCATAATATTGTTGTTCGAAATAAAGCGGCTGAAGTTTGTGAAAAATACCTTAATAAAGGCGATCGAGTTTATATCGAAGGTCGTCTTAAAACACGAAAATGGAGTGATGATAAAGGGCAGGAACGATACACAACAGAAATTATTTGTTCAGATTTCACTTTCTTAACCAATAAAAATGAGAATTTTGAAAAACTTAAAACAAAGTCTCAAAGTATAAACTCATCTTTAAATGATTCATCAATTGAAAATCAATATAATAACAACGAACCGAGTGATTTGCCTTTTTAATCAAATCACAACTAATTAACTTTTAAAAAATTTATGTTTTTTTTCAATACATCAATAAAATAATGTTGGCAGGAATATTAACCATTGCTATTTTATTAGTTTTTTCAGCGCTTGTTTCTGGATCCGAGGTAGCATTATTTTCGCTTAATAAGTCGGACTTAAAGGATGTGAATATAAGAGATTCTAAATCGATTAAAATAATATCAAATCTTCTAAGTACTCCCAAAAAACTGCTTGCCACAATTTTAATAGCCAACAACTTTATCAATATAGGTATTGTTCTCTTATTCGCTTCCTTGAGCGAAAACCTTTTAAAGGATATTGATGTGAAAATTGATATAGGTTTTATAAAAATTAACTTAATCTTTTTTATTGAAGTTATTTTTGTTACCTTTTTAATACTTTTTATAGGTGAAATTTTACCAAAAGTGTATGCCAATCGTAACAATTTAAAATTTTCAAAATTAATGGCACATCCATTGAAAATAATGGATGTTATTTTTTCTCCAATTAGTATACCAATGCAAAATATCACATTGTGGATTCACAACCAGACTGGAAAACAAAAATCAAACTTAAATGTAAATTATCTATCTCAAGCACTTGAACTAACCAGTGAAGAAGACACCACAAAAGAAGAACAAAAGATTTTAAAAGGTATTGTTTCATTTGGAAACACTGATACCAAACAAGTGATGTGCCCACGAATTGATATTTTTGCTCTAGAAGTTTCTGAAGATTTCAAATCAATTATTCCGGAAATCATAAAACATGGATACTCAAGAATTCCTGTATACAAATCTAGTATTGATTCTGTTTTGGGAATTCTTTATGCAAAAGATTTATTACCACACATACATAAAAAAAAATTTAATTGGAGTAGCCTGATTAGAAATCCATTCTTTGTGCCTGAAAATAAAAAACTTGATGATTTAATGGTTGAATTTCAAGACAAAAAAATTCATTTAGCAATTGTAGTTGACGAATATGGAGGGACATCAGGTGTAATCTCTTTGGAGGACGTTATTGAGGAAATTGTTGGTGATATCAGTGATGAGTTTGATTATAATGAGATAGTGTATTCAAAAATTGACGACAAGAATTATGTTTTTGAAGGCAAGACAACATTGAAAGATTTTTACAGAATAATTAAATTAGAAGATGAATCTATTTTTGAGGAAAAAAAAGGAGAAGCTGAAACATTAGCTGGTTTTGTTCTAGAAATTTCTAAAAGTTTTCCAAAAATCAATAACAAATATAAATTTAGAGGATTCACTTTTATTATTGAAAACATAAATAACAAAAGAATTAAACAGATTAAAGTCTGTATAAGAAAATGAATCTTCGCTATATTTTTTTTATTTTAATTTGCTTAAGTAATGGGTGTCGTGAAGTTTTTGTCCCTAAACCTAGAGCATTTTTGAGTTTAGAATACCCAAAAGCTACTTATCAAAAAATTAATTCTAATATGCCTTTCAGTTTTGAAAAGAACAAATTAGCTACTCTTGAAATTATTAAAAATGATTATGAAACTAAATCGATTTATTTAAAATATAATTTACTTAACGCAAATTTACATTTGTCCTACCAACCAATGAAAAACAATTTGTCCACTTATATTTCAGAAGTTGAATTTAGAACCAAAACCCATGGAAAAGTTGCAAATGAAGTATTTGAGCAAAAATTTGAAAATCTTGAAACAAGTGTCTTTGGCAATTTATATAAATTATCAGGCCCAGTTGCATCACAATCTCAATTTTATATTACAGATAAAAAAAATCATTTCGTCTCAGGATCTTTATATTTTGAAACTAAACCAAACTACGATTCCATTCTACCAGCAGTAATTTACATTCAAAAAGATATAACACATTTTATTGAGAGCCTGAGGTGGAAAAACTAAGATTTTAAATTATTCCAACCTTGAGCCGTCAAAGGAATTTTTTCCTGGTTACGAGTTACAAGATGCATTCCAGAAGAGATATCTGTCATATGGCCAATTACGGTTAAATTTGGATTTGCTTTAATTTTGGGGTAATCTTCTTGACTAATTGTCATTAATAATTCATAATCTTCTCCACCACTTAAAGCAATTGTTGTACTATCTAAATTAAATTCCTCACAAGTTGAAATTACTTGGGGGTCTAAAGGGATTTTTTCTTCATATAAATCACAACCTACATTACTTTTTGTACACAAGTGAATAACTTCAGAAGAAAGACCATCGCTAATATCAATCATAGACGTGGGGGTGACTTTAATATCCTTCAAAATTCTTATTATGTCTTTTCTTGCCTCTGGCTTAAGTTGACGTTCTACAATATAGTTGTAAGGATCTAAATCTGGTTGATTATTAGGGTTTACTTTAAAAATTTCTTTTTCACGTTCTAGTACTTTTAGTCCAAGGTATGCTGCACCTATATCCCCAGAAATAACCAACAAATCATTNGGTTTTGCTCCGTCTCGTTTGACAAGATCAATTGGATTTAAAAATCCAANCGCGGTNATTGATATTGTCAAACCACTTAATGAAGAGGTGGTGTCTCCTCCGACAATGTCTACTCCATAGACATTGGCAGCAGTACGAATTCCATCATATAAAGATTCCATTGCTTCTAATGAAAAACGATTTGATACAGAAATAGAAATCGTTATTTGAGATGCAATCCCATTCATCGCATAAATATCAGATAAATTTACTACAACAGCTTTATAGCCCAAATGCTTTAAAGGCATGTAGCTCAAATCAAAATGAATGCCCTCAACTAGAAAATCAGTAGAAACTAGAACTAACTTATTTTTAAAATTTAAAACAGCTGCATCGTCACCTATTCCTAAAACCGTTGTAGAGTTTTTGATAGAAAAATTAGAAGTTAGGTGATTTATAAGACTAAATTCTCCAAGNTCTGAAAGACTTGTTCTAATTTGATTTTTATCTTCTATCATTATACAAAAGTAAAGTAATTATATAATTTTTAAGATTTTATTATTTAAATTAATGTAAATTGAAATTTCTTGTAATTAACTAATAACGTTTGAACTATCACAAATACATGAAAGCTATTAAAAAAAATAAATTCAGTATTATATTATTTATTGCTACTAGCCTTCTTTTTAATTGTAATAATGAGCCTATTGGCAATTCCTATTCTGATATTGATTTCGACGGAATATATGATGCTATTGATAATTGTCCTGAAAATGCTAATTCAGACCAATTGGACTCGGATAACGATGGAATTGGGGATAACTGCGATAATGTAGATTTCAGCTCATTACCTTGCCAAAATGGCTTTGCTGGAATTTACCCATGTAATGGATATGACTTAATTGGATATTTATCATTGGAGGAATTAAGTATAGCTCCTGTCGCTGGTAATATTTCTGGTAATGATTCCTGGGGATGGACAGACCCAGAAAACGGAAAAGAATATGCTTTAGTTGGACTATCATCGCATGCTGCATTTGTGGACATGAGTGACCCAGATAATTTAGAACTTATTGGTGTTTTACCAACAGCAACAGTTAATAGTTTATGGCGGGATATTAAGGTCTACCAGAACCATGCATTTATCGTATCAGAAGCATCTGGTCATGGTATGCAGATATTTGACTTAACCCGTCTAAGAGATGTCAGTAATNCACCTGTTGAATTTGAAGTGGATTCACATTTTACTGAATTTGGTAGAGCACATAACATAGTAATTAACGAAGATTCTGGTTATGCATATGTTGTAGGGGCTAGCGGAAGCCCATTTAATGGTGGACCTATATTTATAAATATTCAAAATCCAACCGAACCCATTTTAGAAGGTGGTTTTGGACAAGAGGGTTATTCACACGATGCACAAGTTGTTACCTATTATGGACCAGACTTAGACTATANTGGAAAAGAAATACTAATTGGTAGCAATGAAGATAAAGTTGTTATTGCAGATGTAAGCGACAAATCTAATCCTGTAACAATTTCAAATATTGATTATAGCAACATAAGCTACACACACCAGGGCTGGTTTACTGAAGATCTTAGGTATTTTATAGTCGGTGATGAACTAGATGAGCAATTTATTGGAACTAATACACGTACTCTTATTTTTGATTTTAATGACTTGGATAATCCAAGTTTAAGTTTCGAATACATTGCAGATAATACATCTATTGACCACAATGGTTACACTGTTGGTAGTAGTTATTTTTTAGCAAGCTATAGAGCTGGAATAAGAGAAATAGACATTAGCGATATAGCTAATCAATCCATGACAGAAATAGGGTATTTTGATACTTATCCAGAAAATGATAATGCTGCTTTTAATGGTGTTTGGAATGTTTACCCTTTTTTTGGCAGTCAAAACATTGTAATTAGTGATATTGAAAAAGGACTTTTTGTTATNAAAAAAAGTGACTAAACTTTAATTCAAAATCATATGCAAAATATAAAATATTTTTACTTTGCTTATTTGTGTGTTCTCCTCAGTTGTGAATCGGATAATGTAGTGGCAACCAATATCACAAATCAAAATGCTGAAATTGAAAAAATATTCACACTTGGAGGAACAAAAAACGAGAGTGGTCAATCTGTGGTAAACACTCCAGACGGAGGTTATGCTGTTTTGGGGTACACCCAAAGCATGGATTTAGACGTTTTTAACAAAACNAATANCTCTTATGACTATTGGTTGATTAAATTTGATGAATTTGGAAATCAAGAATGGCAAAAAGTTTATGGTGGTTCTGATGATGACCGAGGTCGAGAAATAATTGTTACAAATGACGGAGGTTATGCAATTATTGGGAGTAGTAAAAGCCAAGATGGAGATGTTTCGTCAAATTCAGGTTTTAATGATTTTTGGGTATTGAAAATCTCTAATTCTGGAAACCTAATTTGGGAAAAATCATTTGGATACTCTGGATCTGATAATGGCTTTTCAATCATACAAACCCATGATAATGGATATCTTATTTCTGGAGTTATAGATGTAACATCGTCAGACGGACAGGGAAATAATAGATTAAGTCTTAATAGACATGCTGGTGGAGATTATTGGGTAATTAAAATTAACTCCGCAGGAATTTTACAATGGAGTCGTTATTTTGGAGGAACTTTTACGGACACTTCTTATGCGTTATCTGAAACACAAACTGGGAATTTTATAATCGTNGGCTCCTCCGATAGTGACGATATTGATATAAATAACAATAAAGGAACATACGATTTTTGGGTTTTAAAAATCTCCAGTTCTGGTGACCTNATTTGGGAAAAATCATTTGGAGGTAGTGAGATTGACGAGGCAAGAGATATTACAATCACTGAAAATGGTGATTTTTTAATAGTTGGTGATAGCAGAAGTGTTGATACAGATGTCTTATACAATAATGGTGCTGCAGATATATGGATTATTAAAATTAATTCCGATGGGGAACTAATTTGGGAGAGGACCTATGGCGGAACTAGCTTTGATGGAGTACAGTCAATTCAAAAAACATTGAATAATGATTATATTGTAGCAGGAAATTCGCGTAGTTCTGATGTTAATTTAGAAAATAATAACGGTCAAAACGATGCTTGGTTTTTTAAAATTGATTCCCAAGGNGTACTTAAATGGCAAAACTCTGTTGGTGGAAGTGATATTGATTTACTTATGGATATTGTTGAGCTCGAAAATGGTACAATCATTGCTGTTGGAAANTCTAATAGCAATGATTTAGATATCGCAGAAAATAAAGGATTTTCAGATCTTTTGATAATTGAAGCAATACCATGAAACTAAAATTCATATTCACAACAATTATATTAGCCTTAACAACATTTGCGTGTGAACGTGAAACCGCTAATAATCAACCTGCCACTATTAAGATAACATTCTTACATAGATGGAATCAAATAATTGTGAATAATGATGATTTTAATAGTATCCACTTTACAAATGCTTTTGGAAATGAGTTAAGTATAGAACGATTACGTTATTTAGTTTCTGATGTTAAATTAACCAAAAACAATGGTGAAACAATCATAATTAACAATTACAGTTTATTAGATTTGGAAGACAATAGTACATTAAGTATTTCCTCAAATCAAATCTTAAACACTGGTTCATATGAAAATATTTCATTCGTTTTAGGATTCAAAAACGAATACAATATAGATGGTACTTATCCAGATTTAAACTCTGCTTCATGGAATGTACCTCCAATGCTTGGGGGCGGATATCACTTCATGCAACTGGATGGTAAATACATAAATAATAATGGAAATGAAGCAAGTTATAATTATCACCTTATTAGGGCAGCAGATAATCCAGGTCCCAATCCAACTTTCCCCCAAGATACTTTTATAGAAATAAGTTTAGGCCCCATCTCTATTTTAGATAGTAGTGAAGTTTTTATTTCAATGAATATTGCAAAATGGTTTGAAGACCCCAACCTTTGGGATTTGAATCTTTATAATCAAATGTTAATGCCAAATAGTATGGCTCAAATTATGATGTATGAAAACGGTCAAAATATTTTTAANATAGAAACTATTGAGTAAAATTTCTGTATATATTATTTTTTTTTCTATTTTTTTTATTTCGTGTTCAAAAGGAATACAAAATAACACAACTGAGTATTCACCAATTCCTATAAATTTAGAAATGTCAGAAGTGTTCGAAGAAAGTATATTACCCCCAGTAATTCCAGCAAATAACCCTTTAACTCAAGAAGGTGTTGCTTTGGGGAGAAAATTATTTTTTGACAAAATACTATCGGCAAACAANACTCAGGCTTGTGCTGATTGCCACAAACCTGAACTAGCATTTACCGACGGAATTCAATATAGTATTGGTGTTGATGGAATAGAAGGATCAAGGAATGCTATGCCAATATTTAATNTGGCTTGGAATTACGATGAACAATTTTTTTGGGATGGCCGTGAATTTAGTTTAGAACGGCAAACATTTGATCCAATAATAAGTCCAATCGAAATGCATAATAATTTAGAAAATGTTGTGGAGGAATTACAACAACACAACGAATATCCAATTCTTTTTGAACAAGCGTTTGGTACTTCAACTATAGATTCAATTCTACTTAGCAAGGCCATAGCCCAATTTGAACGGACTATTATTTCAGATAATTCAAAATTTGATCAATATCTTCTAGGNCAAAGTTCNTTAAGTCCTGAGGAACAAGAGGGATTCAATATTTTTATGGATGAAGAACGTGGTGATTGTTTTCATTGTCACGGTAGTCAAAACAATCCACTGTGGACAGACAATAAATTCCATAATAATGGTCTAGATGCAGCTCCAACAGATNTGGGATTAGCAGTTTTCAGCGGTGACCCTAATGATAATGGAAAATTCAGAACTCCCTCTTTGAGAAACTTAGCTTTTACATCTCCTTATATGCACGATGGTCGATTCACCACTATTGATGCTGTTATTGATCATTATAGCGAAGGATTACAAGACTCTCCGACAATAGATCCATTGATGAAGAAAGTAGATGATGGCGGAGTTCAACTCACAGAAATTGAAAAAATAAATCTTAAAGCATTTCTACTATCGCTGACTGATTTTGAATTTATTAACAATCCTAATTACTCACAACCTTAAGTAGTGACAAATTTTGTTGTGTTAATAAAATGTTGTGAAATAGTAACTTTTGAGGTTATGTTGTATATTTGTAAGATAATAAAAAAGTCTTTTTATTTCATGAGTTATGATTAAAGTTAGTGATACTGCAAAATTAAAAATTAATTTGTTGATGCAAGATGATGGATTTAATCCTAAAACTGATTTTGTTCGTGTCGGAGTCAAAAGTGGTGGTTGTTCTGGATTATCCTATGACTTAAAATTTGACAAAACCAAAATTGAGGGTGATAAAGTATTTGAAAGTAATGAGATTAAAATTATTGTAGACACAAAAAGCTTTNTATATCTTATTGGCACTACCTTAGAATATTCTGGAGGCTTAAATGGAACAGGTTTTGTATTTAACAACCCTAATGCGAATCGCACATGTGGCTGTGGAGAATCATTTTCACTTTAAAATTTAAATAANTATGAGCAAATATACCGAAGACGATTTAAGAGAAGAGATGAAAACCAAACAATATGAATATGGNTTCTACTCCGACATAGATTCTGAAACTTTCCCAATAGGTCTGGATGAATCTATTGTTCGTGCAATCTCCAAAAAGAAAAATGAGCCNGAATGGATGACTGAATGGAGACTAGATGCTTTTAGAATTTGGCAAAAAATGGATGAACCCAACTGGGCTAATGTTAGTTATGAAAAACCTAACTTTCAGGCCATATCATACTACTCTGCACCTAGTGGAAAAGCTAAATATGACTCTTTAGAAGATGTAGATCCAGAGCTTCTGGCTACTTTTGATAAGCTTGGTATTTCTTTAAATGAACAAAAAAAATTAGCTGGCGTGGCAATGGATATTGTTGTCGATTCTGTTTCAGTAGCAACAACCTTCAGAAAAACATTATTAGAAAAGGGAATCATTTTTATGAGCATTTCAGAAGCCATAAAAGAACATCCCAGTCTGGTTAGAAAATATATTGGTAAAGTAATTCCTAAGACCGATAATTACTATGCAGCACTTAACAGTGCAGTTTTCAGTGATGGAAGTTTTTGCTATATACCTAAAGGAGTTAGGTGTCCTATGGAATTGTCCACTTATTTTAGAATTAATCAAGCTGGCACTGGGCAGTTTGAGCGGACATTAGTCATCGCCGACTCTGGAAGTTATGTAAGTTACCTTGAAGGTTGCACAGCGCCCAGCAGAGATGAAAATCAATTGCATGCAGCAGTTGTAGAACTTATTGCATTAGATGACGCTGAAATTAAATACTCAACAGTACAAAACTGGTACCCTGGAAATGCTGAGGGAAAGGGCGGAGTATATAATTTTGTCACAAAAAGAGGGCTTTGTGAAAGAAACTCTAAAATTTCTTGGACACAAGTTGANACTGGAAGTGCTGTAACATGGAAATATCCTTCATGCATCCTTAAGGGAGATAATTCTGTAGGAGAATTTTATTCAATTGCAGTTACTAACAATTACCAGCAAGCTGATACTGGTACAAAAATGATTCATTTAGGGAAAAATACAAAATCTACGATTATCAGTAAAGGAATATCAGCAGGAAAATCACAAAATAGTTATAGAGGACTGGTTCATGTAAGCCCAAGGGCCGAAAATGCTAGAAATTTCTCGCAATGTGATAGCTTACTTATGGGAAATGAATGTGGAGCACACACATTCCCTTACATTGAAGCTAAAAATAAAACTGCTCAAATTGAACATGAAGCAACGACTAGCAAAATTGGAGAAGATCAAATTTTTTATTGTAACCAAAGAGGTATTGAGACAGAAAAAGCGATTGCTCTGATTGTAAATGGATTTAGTAAAGATGTGCTAAATAAGTTGCCAATGGAATTTGCTGTTGAAGCACAAAAATTATTAGAAATTAGCTTAGAGGGCTCAGTTGGTTAAATTATTTAAATGAAAAAAATTATATTGTATTTATTAATAGTTTTAAGCTTTGCTTGCAAAAAAAGAACTGAAGATTTTACTGTAATGGAAGGTAATTATATATTTTTTGATGATGCAGCGGTATTACAAACATCGAACGAAATTTATGGCGTCCTCCTAAATAATAAAGCTTTTGAGTTAAATGAAAAATTAAAAGAATTGGATTTAGAACAATCGGATGAAATTATAACGAAGCTTAAAGGAATTATTTCCACAGAAAAACATGAAAAAATTCTTTGGGAAAAGAAAATTGAAATTATAGAAATTATAGAAATTAGCACAAAAAAACAAAGAAACAAAACACTAATANTAGGCGAAAAGTAATATGTTAAANATAAGTAATCTGCACGCTCGTATGGGCGAAAATTCAATTTTGAAAGGAATTAACCTNGAAATTAATCCTGGAGAAATTCATGCCATAATGGGACCTAACGGATCTGGAAAAAGTACACTTGCTTCTGTTATTGCTGGAAAAGAAGATTATGAGGTTAGACAAGGACAAATAATATTTGACAATGAAGATATCTCTGATTTAGGTGCTGATGAGCGGGCGCACAAAGGTGTATTTTTATCATTTCAGTACCCAGTAGAAATTCCAGGAGTNACGGTTACTAATTTNATAAAAACTGCACTCAATCAAATGCGTAAAGCTAGAGGAGAAAAAGATATGCCTGCTAATATTATGTTGAAACTAATTCGTGAAAAATCAGAAATGTTAGAAATTGATAGGAAATTCTTATCGCGTTCTTTGAATGAAGGATTTTCAGGGGGTGAGAAAAAAAGAAATGAAATATTTCAAATGGCTATGCTAAATCCTAAATTAGCTATTTTAGACGAGACTGATTCAGGATTAGATATTGATGCGCTAAAAGTTGTCGCTAATGGAGTTAACAAACTAAAAAATAATATAAACTCAACCCTTATTATTACGCATTACCAACGCCTNTTAGATTATATTGTTCCTGATTTTGTTCACGTTTTATACGATGGTAAGATTGTCAAGTCGGGCGGAAAAGAGTTAGCTTTTGAACTTGAGAAAAAAGGCTATGATTGGATAAAAAATGAAGCTTATTAAAATGCCTAAATAATTATTGTATGGAACTCAAAGAAAAGCTCTTATCTTCTTTCATTGCCTTTGAAAATGATAATTCAATAGGAAATACCTTTGTCAATGAATTACGTGGCGAGGCTATTAAAAATTTTGAAACTTCAGGGTTCCCCTCCAAAACAAACGAATCTTGGAAATATACATCCTTGAAAAAAGTATTAAATGAAAACTTTAGTCTTTTTCCAGATAGTAATCACACTGTAGAATTCAAAGACGTGCAACCTTACTTTATTCATGATATTGATACTTATAAAATTGTATTGATTGATGGCAAATATGCCTCTCACTTATCACAAACCACTCANGAGGATATCGATGTTTGCTTGATGTCTGCAGCACTGACACAGTCTAAATATAAACCTATAATTGAAAATTATTTTAATAAAATAACTTCAAAGAATGGATTAAATTCACTGAATACTGCTTTTTGTAATGAAGGTGCATTCATTCATATCAAAAAAAATAAAATATCTAAAAGACCAATACAAATTTTACACTTTTCTACTGGGAAAGAGCCTGCATTACTTCTTCAGCCTAGAAACTTAATAGTTGTTGACGAAAATGCGCAAGTTCAAATAATCGAGCGTCATCAAAGTTTGACAGAAAACCCAACACTAACCAACAGTGTCTCAGAAATTTTTGTTGGTAAAAGAGCGGTAGTTGATTATTACAAGATTCAAAATGACAAAAAGAAAGCTTCATTAATTGATAATACTTTTATAGATCAGAATCAAGATAGTAATGTTTCTGTACACACCTTCAGTTTTGGAGGAAAACTAATTCGAAACAACTTAAACTTTTATCAAAAAGGAGAACACATTGAATCTATACTAAAAGGAATTACAATCATTAGCCAAAAACAACATGTTGACCATAATACACTTGTACATCACATAGAACCTAATTGTGAGAGCCACCAAGACTATAAAGGGATCTTTAGTGATAATTCCGTTGGAGTCTTTAACGGAAAAGTAGTAGTTGAAAAAGACGCACAAAAAACAAATGCTTTTCAAGCAAATAATAATCTACTGGTAGATAATAAAGCAACAATTAATACTAAACCACAACTTGAAATTTTTGCAGATGATGTTAAATGTTCACATGGCTGTACAATAGGCCAACTAGACAAAAATGTAATGTTTTATTTAAAATCTAGAGGTATCCCAGAAAAAGAAGCTAGAGCATTGCTAATGTATGCATTTGCTAATAACGTTCTAGAAAGTGTGAAAATTCCTCAACTTAAAAAAAGCATAAATAAACTGATTGCTAAAAAACTTTCTGTTAATATTGGATTTGATTTATAATGAAAAATAATACATTTAACGTCCATGAAATTCGTAAAGACTTTCCAATATTAAATCGAAAAATAAATGGTAAACCATTAATCTATTTTGATAATGCAGCCACAACTCAAAAACCACTTCAAGTCATTGATGCTATTTCGGATTATTACAGTAATTACAATGCTAATATTCATCGTGGAATTCATCAACTAAGCCAGGAAGCTACCGATAAATACGAGGGGGCAAGAAAAATAATACAATCACATTTTAATGCCAAGCATAGCCATGAAATTATTATAACTCCCGGGGCTACTCACAGTATCAATCTAGTAGCTCACGGATTTAGAGCACTTTTAAAAAAAGATGATATTGTTTTAGTCTCAGAAATGGAACACCATAGCAACATTGTACCATGGCAAATGTTGTGTAAAAAAACCTCAGCCTCACTAAAGGTTATTCCGATGACAAATGAAGGTGAGTTAGATATGAATTCATTTGAATCCTTGTTGAAGCTAAATCCAAAGTTGGTATTTGTAAACCATGTTTCAAATTCCCTTGGAACAATTAACCCAATAAAAAATATCATAAAAAAGGCACATGAAGTAGGTGCNGCAGTTCTAATTGATGGAGCCCAAGCCTGCTCTCATATTAAGATAGATGTTCANAGCCTAGGTGCTGATTTTTATGTAACCTCAGCTCACAAAATGTGTGGCCCAACAGGAGTTGGTATGTTGTACGCTAAAGAAGTATGGCTTAATCAATTACCACCATATCAAGGCGGAGGAGAGATGATTGATGAAGTTACATTTGATAACACGACCTATGCAGATTTACCACATAAATTTGAGGCTGGAACTCCAAATGTTTGTGGTGGAATTGCTTTTGGAACAGCTATTGACTACTTGAACTCAATTGGATTTGATAATATTGTAGAGTATGAAAACAAGCTTTTAGAATATGCTACTAANAGATTATTAGATATTGAAGGATTGAAAATATATGGGACATCTAAATCAAAAACATCTGTTATTTCATTTAATATTGATGGAGTTCATGNTTACGATTTAGGAACTATAATTGATAAAATTGGCATTGCCGTCCGTACAGGACAACATTGTACACAACCAATTATGGACTTTTTTGGTATTGACGGAACAGCAAGGGTTTCTTTTGCTTTTTACAATACTAAAGAAGAAATTGATCAATTAATTTTTGCTTTAAAAAAAGCTAAATTAATGCTTATATAATTTATTTTTTTATGAAATTATTTCTTTGCCTTTTGTACATAACAACAATAAACTTGCAATGTGCCTCAAATAAAGAGGTCAAAAAAAATTATTTTAATACTGAGATAAATATTGTAATTAAATATAAAAATCACACTAGAGGATATTACAAAGANTATATTTTTACTAAAAAAAGAATTAAAATATATCTTAATTATCAGAAAACTCAATTTCTAGAAAAAGATATAACCTCAGAAATGTGGAAAAAATGTATAGATTTAGTAGCTAATTTAAACTTGGATGAATTTAAAAATTTAAAATCTCCTTCAAACTTACGTCAAACAGATGGTGTCCAGCACGGAGAATTATCTTTAGAAATGAAAGATAAAAACTTTAAACACACCTGTTATTTTGATCACGGTAATCCCCCGGCCAAAGTTAAGGATTTAGTTAATTACTTATTAAGTATTAGTGATATGGATTCTACAAAAAATAAATTATGATTAGTATTTTTATATTATGAGTATCAGTGTTATACAAAAAGATATTGTGAACGAATTTTCAATTTTTGAAGACTGGATAGAACGTTACGAATACATGATTGAACTTGGGAAATCACTTCCTGTTATTGAAAACAAATTTAAAACTAAAGAAAATATAATTAAAGGATGTCAAAGTAAAGTTTGGCTTCATGCACAGCTTAAGGATGAAAAAATTGTCTTTTCTGCCGACAGTGATGCCATTATAACCAAAGGAATAATTGCAATTTTAATTCGTGTATTTTCAAATCAAACTCCAAAAGAAATTTTAAAAGCTGATAATAAATTTATTGATGCTATAGGCTTAAAAGAACATTTATCTCCAACTAGGGCAAACGGACTTTTAAGTATGATTAAACAAATAAAAATGTATGCAATTGCATTCCAAACAAAGCAAAATCATGAGTGAATCAAATATAGATGTAAATGTTTTAGGTGAAAAAATAGTTAAGGTTTTAAAGACTATTTTTGACCCTGAAATCCCAGTGGATATTTATGAACTAGGTCTGATCTATGATGTGTTTGTAAATGAAGATTATGAAGTAAAAATATTGATGACGTTAACTACTCCTAATTGTCCTGTTGCAGAGACATTACCTTTAGAAGTTGAAGAAAAAGTTAAAACCATAGCAGGAGTCAAAAATGCAGTGGTTGAAATAACATTTGATCCCCCTTGGTCCCAAGATATAATGAGTGATGAGGCAAAGCTAGAACTAGGAATGTTATAAGATGTCAAAGGAAATTGTTAATCGTGTTGCTAAAAGTAAATTAATTACAATTGATTTAGAAGACTATTACCCAACTGGAAATCGTATTCAGTTAGACATAAAAGGTTGGCTTTTTCAAGATTTAGTCTTAAAGGAAGAGGGTTTTAGAGAAAGTCTTAAAACTCACAATTGGAAACAATATAAAGATTCTCATGTAGCATTGTTCTGTAGTACAAATGCAATCATTCCAACTTGGGCTTACATGCTAATTCAAACTTACCTTAATGAAACTGCAAAAACAGTAACAATTGGAACAATCGAAACTATTGAAACATTCCTTTATACAAAAATAATTGATGGGCTTGATTTGAATTATTGTAACGAAAAACCAGTAATTATTAAAGGCTGTTCAGAGAAAAAAGTTCCAGAAATCGCATACGTTTTGTTGATAAATAAACTCCAACCAATTGTAAAATCTATAATGTATGGTGAGGCATGTTCTTCAGTTCCTTTATATAAGAAAAAAAAGAATTGATAAATCTTATTCCTCTAAATCGGGGTATAAAAAATGGTTATAAGGAAATCTTTGGGTATGAATTTTTCGAACTTCATTATAAATAACTTTTCTGAAATCTTCTAAATTTTCTTTATTTATAGCAGAAATGAATAGTGATTTTTTACCAAGTTTAGACATCCACGTTTCTCTCCATTCTTTAATTGAATAATGTATTTTTCCTCTTAATATTGTTAAATCTGTTTCATCAAAAGGCTCTGGGGCGTAGGCATCAATTTTATTAAAAACCATTAATGTAGGTTTGTTTATTGCTTGGATATCTTCTAATATTTTATTAACAGAAATAATATGCTCTTCAAAACTAGGGTGTGAGATATCAACTATATGTAATAATAAATCTGACTCACGTACCTCATCTAAGGTGCTTTTGAAAGAGTCTACTAATTGAGTAGGAAGTTTACGAATAAATCCAACAGTATCACTCATCAAAAATGGCAAATTTTTAATTACTACTTTTCTAACAGTAGTATCCAAAGTAGCAAATAATTTATCTTCAGCAAAAACTTCAGATTTGCTAATAACATTCATTAATGTAGATTTACCAACGTTGGTATAACCAACTAAAGCAACTCTCACTAAAGCTCCTCTGTTTCCTCTTTGAACAGACATTTGCCTATCAATTTTATTGATTTTAGTTTTTAATAACGCTATTTTTTCTCTTACAATACGCCTGTCTGTTTCAATTTCAGTCTCTCCAGGACCACGCATGCCAATACCTCCTTTTTGGCGCTCTAGGTGAGTCCACATTCCCTTTAATCTTGGTAATAGATATTGACATTGTGCCAACTCAACTTGAGTTCGAGCATAACTTGTCTTGGCACGTTGAGCAAAAATATCCAAAATTAAATTTGTTCGATCTAAAACTTTACAGTTTAAAAGTTTACTAATATTTTTTTCTTGTGCGGCAGATAACTCATCATCAAAAATTGCAGTTCTTATATTAAATTCTTTAATGTATTCTTGGAGTTCATTAATTTTACCTGATCCAATAAAAGTTTTCGGATTTGGCATGTCAATTTTTTGTGTGAAACGTTTAATTACATTTCCACCAGCTGTAAAAGTTAAAAATTCTAATTCATCTAAATATTCTTTTGATTGAATATCATTTTGAGATTTAGTAATGATTCCTACAAGAACAGCTTTTTCTAAATTTAAATCTTTTTTTTCTATCATTCCATTTGCAAAATTACATATTAAAACATACCCATTTTGAATTATCCTTAAAGTATAACATTAATTAGGTGTATTTCATCGAATAAATCAGTATTTCATCAATTTGTTTGTTGGTCCATATGTATACTGTTAGGATTTTGTTAAATTCAACCTTCAAATTAACCAATTTATAAAATGAAAAATATTACTTCCGCACTTGTGTGCTTACTTTTCTCAGTTTACTCATTTGGACAGTGTGATTATTCCCTCAGAATGCTTGATTCTTGGGGTGATGGTTGGAATGGAAATACTATTGACGTCCTTGTTGATGGTGTTCCTGTTTTGGATGATGTAGGTATGGCAACAGGATCAGAAGAAATTGTCGTATTCCAAGTTTCAACAGGATCAGACATAACAACTCTATGGAATGGAGGTGGTTCATGGGCAACTGAAGTTAGCTACGAAATTTTAGATAATGATGGAAATGTATCAGGAACAGGAAATTCCACTATTAGTATCGAAACTGGTCAGTGTATTGGAGTATGTCCAATTATTGAATGTAGCTATGTTCTTCAAATGCTTGATTCATGGGGCGATGGTTGGAATGGTAATACTATTGATGTTCTTGTTGATGGTATCGTAGTATTAGACGACATAACATTACCTAGTGGATCTGAAGGATCGCAAGCTTTTACAGTTGCAGACGGTTCAGATGTTACTACAATTTGGAATGGCGGTGGTAGTTGGGCTAATGAGATAACTTATAATATTCTTGACACAGATGGAGCTATTGCAGGCTCAGGAGATTCAACTGTTAGTATAGAAACTGGTACTATAACAGCAGTTTGTCCAACTTGTCCTGCTCCAATGGACTTAGCCGTAAGTGATATTTCCCAAATTGGTGCTTTAATATCATGGGCTTCAGGTGCTGAAGCAATTGGTTGGGAATATGAACTTGTTATTTCTGGTGAAACTCCAACTGAGGTTGGCATACCAATTACAGAAAATCCATTTTCAATTACTGGATGTTACGCAAATACTAGTTATGATTTATACATAAGAAGCGATTGTGGTGGTACTTCTAGCTCATGGACATCTGTGAGTTTTACTACACTTTGTGATGCCATATCAACAATTCCATTTTTTGAAGGTTTCAATTCAGATTCAACAACACAAAACTGTTGGACAGTTTTAAACGAAAATGCTGATATTGATCAGTGGGATATGGATTATAGCTTTAACACATTTGAAGGAGATGAAGTTGCTATGATGTACACTGACTTTAATTTTGGTGCTAATGACGATTGGTTAATATCTCCTGGTTTAGTTCTTACTGGAAATGAAAGACTTAGGTATCAAATGAGAGTTCAATCAAGTTTTGAACCAAACGATTTTGAGGTTTTATTGTCTTCAAATGGTGTCAATCCTTCAGACTTCACAAATGTTTTAGTTACACTTGCTGAATACGACAATACAGAATACATTGAATATACGGTTGACTTATCTAATTATTCTGGCACATCTTACATAGCATTTCACGTACCTGCGGATGGATTAGATGGGTGGAGAATTTATATGGATAATTTCATTGTTGAAACAATACCATCTTGTGTTGCGCCAATTGATTTAGATGCTACAGCTACTTCATTTACTGAAGCGACTTTGAGTTGGACTGGAAATGAGAGTGCTCAAAGTTATGAAGTTGTAGTTCAGGAACCTGGGTCAGGTTTCCCAACTAATCCTGGAACTATTTTAACAGAAACAACTTTACAATTATCTGATTTAACACCAAATACTTCATATGAATTCTATGTCCGTTCTGATTGTGGTGATCAAGATGGTCTAAGCATTTGGGCAGGACCTTTTGAATTCTATATGGGTTACTGTGAATCAGTCCCTTCAAGTAATGATGGACAAGGAATATCTCAAGTAGTATTTAACTCAACAACTTTCCTATCTGCTGGTGATGTAACTTACGAGGACTTTACCAATCCCATTGTTGATGTCAGTCAGGGCGTTATTGCTGAACTATTAATTAATTTTGCTACCGGATGGACATACGACACAAATGTTTGGATAGATTTTAATAACGACTTAGTATTTGATAATGATACCGAACTGTTTTTTGATGGTATGTCTTTAGCTGACAATCCAACAACCCTGGACGCTTCCTTCTTAGTTCCTTCTGATATTCCTCTTGGTATTTATAACATGCGAATTGGAACTGCAGACTCAGGCCAAGCTAACCCAAACCCTTGCTATAATGGGTCATGGGGTGTAACTGTTGATATGACAGTGAATGTTACTGAGGCTCCATCCTGTATTCCTCCCAACGGACTTATTGCTGAAAATATCACAGGTACAACTGCAGATTTAAGTTGGAATGGAGATGATAGTAATGTTTCATGGGAATATGTTCTTCAAGTTAGTGGTGAGGCACCCCCAACTGAATCTGGTATGAGCACAGATGTTACAAACATTCAAGCTACTGAATTAAATTATTCAACATCTTATGATTTGTATGTAATGGCAATTTGTGGAACAGACTTAGGAGATAGTGACTGGATAGGACCTCTAACTTTCACTACTACTATACAAACATTTTATGATATTGATTGTGAATCTGGTCTTCCTGTAAATGTAAATTATTGTTATGATAATAATGATACAACCGCATGGACGTTTAATTCTTCAAATGACTTCCCATTAGAAATTATTTTTAATTCAGGTACTATAGAAGCAATTTGGGACGACATAACAATATATGATGGTACGGACAATACTGGCACTGTATTATTTAACAACAATACATCCCAATCCAATATTAATGATCTTACAGGATTAGTAGTGGAGTCGACTTCAACATCAATTTATGTAGAGGTAAATTCTGATGGCTTCGGCAGTTGTCAATCATCAACAACATACATTCCTTGGGACTTTAATGTTTCATGTAAAACTTGTATTACCCAATCCGTTGACTTCGCTATTGTTGGAAGTTGCGAACCAATTCAAGAATTTTACATTGAAGCCAATGTTATAGATATGGGGGATGCCATTAGTATTAATCTTAGTGATAATCATGGGAGTGCTGATCAATCAATTAGTTCTACTGGGATAGTTTCCTTTGGACCATATCCTGCTAACGAGCAAGTTGTAATTACTACAGTAAATAACGATGATGCAAGTTGTTCTGTTGAAAGTAGTTCACTTACATTTTTATGTCCACCTCCACCTAATGAATGCTCAATTATATACGCAGGTGAAGACACAACTTTTTGTAGTGATAACAACCCAGGAACAGTTTTAAGTGCTTCTTATCATATTTTTGGCCAGGACACTACATCTTATGATGTAACCTTGCAAGATAACTGTCCAACTCCTGCACTTGAAGGTGGAACTCCTATTGGATTAGACATTGATGACCGCTGGTCAGAAGTGATTGATATAGGTTTTGAGTTTTGTTTCTTTGGTGATACTTATAGCCAAATTCTAATTGGATCAAACGGAGTATTATCCTTTGATCTTGCAAATGCCTCAGGCTATAATGGTTGGTCATTAGATGCAGGAGATACAATTCCAAACTCAACAAATACAACTTTATCTGATGCCAATATATTTGGTGTAGCTCATGACATTGATCCTTCTGTTTGTGGTACTCAAAATTATGTTGTCCTTGGGACTGCTCCTGCAAGGCAATTTGTAGTTAATTATGTTGACATATGTCATTTTGGATTTAGTTGTAATGAAAATACCACAACTACTCAAATCATTTTATATGAATCTTCTAACACAATTGACATTAACATTATAGACAAGCCCGTCTGTGAAGACTGGAATGATGGTTTAGCTGCAGTTGGTGTACAGAATATGGATGGCACTATTGGATTTGCTCCACCAGAGAGAAATACAGGCGTTTGGGAGACTTCAAACGAGTTCTGGAGATTTACTCCATCTGTAGGTGATGAAAATTATTTGTTCGAATGGTATGATGGTGAAACGGTAGTTGGAACAGATGATACTATCACTGTATACCCCGAAGAGACAACAACTTATACTGCTGCAATTACTTACAATCTCTGTAATGGTGATACAGCTACAGTTACAGATACCGTTTTAGTTGAAATAACACCAACCCCTATACCTGTAGCAGTAGAAGATGAAATTTTTATATGTGATGGTACTGATCAGGTGACATTAGAAGTCAATGTTGACCCATCACAGCAAGTCCCTGATGCAGTTGTATATTATTGGACTTATAATAATGTTGATATTGTAGCAGGCCTCTCAGAAAGTGAAGGTGGAAATAGTATTACACTTGGTGGTGAAAACCCCGAACATGTACTATTACTAGGAGACTACACTGTTACTGCGTTTAATACAGAATCTGGGTGTTTTTCTGATACAGTCATATCAGTTATTCAAGGATTCACACCTGTTCTAGAAGACGACACCTCTTTTACTAAATGTGCTAATGGTGATGTTGAACTTAGTGTAAACATTACAAATGATCCGAATTTAACTAATGATTACATTTACAGCTGGGTTATTAATGGTCAAGAAGTTGGGAATGAATCTATATTTATTCATACTGAAGATTTATCAGATGGACCTGTTCAGGTTACAGTTTCTGATATGGTTTCAATGTGCAGCTCAGAAACAATTATATTGGTGGATTACTTCATGAATCAAAATTGTCGCGATATTCCTCAAGGAATTTCTCCAAACGGTGATGGATTTAATGATTGTTTAGTATTAGACCATTTAGAAGCTGAAGAAGATATTGTTAAAGCTGAGATTTATAATAGATATGGAGTTAAAGTTTTCGAACTTAATGACTATGTAGATCACTGGTGTGGTCAAGATGCAAGTGATGGAAATGATTCTGGAAAATTATTACCTGTAGGAACCTATTTCTATGTCATTCAATTTGCTTCTGAACGTGAACCAATCATCAGCTGGATTTACCTTAATTACTAACCAATACAACTAATTTAGAAAACAATGAAAAAATTAATATTTATATTTTTTGCTGTTATAATTGCGAAACAAGTTTCCGCTCAACAGGATCCGCAATACACGCAATACATGTATAACATGAACATTATAAACCCTGCTTACGCTGGGATTTCTGAAGGGCTTTCTGTTGGTGCATTATATCGTAGTCAATGGGTTGGTTTAGATGGTGGACCTGAAACTTTTACTTTTAACATTCATTCACCAGTTGGAAAACAACTTGCGTTAGGTTTGTCTGTTATTTCAGACGAAATTGGTCCTGTCAAAGAGACAAATGCTTATGTTGATGTTTCTTACACAATTCCAATGGGTATGGAAACCAGATTGGCTTTTGGTGTTAAAGGTGGATTTACTTTCCATGATATTGCAATTTCAGAAAGTCAAATTACATTAGTTGACGATGGAGACCCATTTTTTGCAAATGCAATTAATGAAACTACTCCAAACATAGGTGCTGGTATTTATTTCTATAAACCAAACAAATATTATATCTCGGTTTCAGTGCCTAATATCCTGAACGGTGTCCATTTAGATTCCAACGGGACTAAAATCGGATCAGAATCGGAGCATTTATTTGCAGCTGCAGGTTATGTATTTGATTTATCTGAAAACTTTAAATTAAAACCACACGCATTACTCAAGTCTGCTTTTGATGCGCCTCTAAGTTATGATATTAATGCAAACTTATTTATGTATGATTTTGTAGAATTGGGAGTTGGTTATAGGCTTGATGACTCTTTCAGTGGAATGGTTAATTTTCAAGTTATGGACAACCTAAGAATTGGATATGCATACGATGCAATTCGTTCAGACTTAGACATTGTAACAAATTCGTCACATGAGGTTTTTATCAATTTTGATTTCAACTTTTCGTCCAAGGTTTCTAGATCACCACGTTATTTCTAAATTTAAGCTAAGTATATTATCATGAAAAAATATAGTTCAATTTTAATTATCATATTAGCCACTGGCTTATTTGCCAATGCGCAATCGAGTTCTACAAAAAGAGCAGATAAATTATTCTCTAAATTTAAATTTGTTGATGCTGCAACATCGTATGAAAAATTAATAACAAAAGGAGAGGGTGATGAATACATTTACTCACAACTTGCAGAATGCTATTACAACGTGTTTAATTCTAAAGACGCTGAGAAATGGTATGCTAAGGCACTTGAAACATCTGAAGTTCCTGAGACTATTTACAAATATTCTCAAATGTTAAAAGCTAATGGAAAATATGAAGCCTCAAACATCCAAATGGCTAAATTTGCTTCAATGCGTCCTGCAGATCACAGATCAATCGCTTTTGTTGATAATCCAAATTATTTACCTAAAATCCTTGAAAAAGGGAAAAAATTTAATGTTCAAGAATTAGAAATTAATTCTGAATATTCTGATTTTGGAGGCACTTTAAAAGATGGTAAATTATATATTTCAAGCTCAAGAAATGAAAGTGGAAAAAAATATGGCTGGAATGAAGAGCCATTTCTAGATGTGTTCTCATCAACTAAAAATAATGATGGTTCATTTTTAACTCCTGTTGCTGTTGAATCTATAAATACAAAATATCACGAAGGAATCGTTTCTTTTTCTCCTGATGGTAAAACACTATACTTTTCTAGAGAAAGTTATTTTGATAAAATCTTTGAAAGAGATTCCCTATCAAGGAATAAATATAGTGTCCTTAGCTTGTATAAAGCTACTAAGGAATTGGGAGTCTGGTCTGAAGGAGAAGGACTTTCATTAAATTCTGAAAACTATTCTGTTAAAAATCCAGCAGTAAGCCCTGATGGCAAGGTACTTTACTTTTCATCTGACATGGCCGGAGGTTTAGGGAAGTTTGATATTTATTCAGCACCCATAAACGATGATGGTACAGTAGGTAAACCTACTAATTTAGGGCAAAAAGTAAACACTGAGGCACAAGAAATGTTTCCATTTATTAGTTCAGATAATACGCTATATTTTTCTTCCAACGGTCACTTAGGTGTCGGTGGAATGGATGTCTTTTTTGCTAAACTTGTTGATGGAAAAGTTGGACCAGTAAGAAATGTTGGCATTCCTGTTAATGGAAATGCTGACGATTTTGCTTTTAGTATCGATTCTGAAACTGGTGATGGCTTTGTTTCTTCTAATCGCGAAGGGGGAACTGGGAGTGATGATGTTTATGCCGTAAAAGTTCTTCAGCCTATTTGTGATGTAATGGTAACTATTATTGTTAAAGATAGTGAGTCTGGAGAAATACTTGTAGGTTCTTCAGTGAATGTCACCGACTCTGAAGGAAATATCTTTGGAACTAAATTGACATCAGACAAAGGGAAAGTCGAATACATCATTGAGTGTAACACTCAACTCTATTTGACAGCTTCGATGGATGAATATGAAAGTAGTTCTGCTAATATAGATGAAACTAGTGAGGAGGAAGCTTTTGTAGAAATTTTACTAGATCCTATTGATGAAATTATACTTGCAAATAAAGTCGCTTTAAATCCTATTTATTTTGATTATGATAAATCTAATATAACAGCTAAAGCAGCTTTTGAATTGGATAAGTTAGTTCAACTTATGAAAAAATATGAATCAATTATTATTCGCGCGGAATCCCACACAGATTCTAGAGGGAGTGCAAAATATAACCAAGGTCTATCAGAAAGGCGCGCACTTACAACCGCTCAATATGTAATTTCACAAGGTATTGATTCAAGTAGAATTAATGGAGCTGGTATGGGTGAGGCTATGCCTGTAAATGATTGTGGCACTAAATGTACCGAAGAAGAGCATCAAATGAATCGCCGTTCAGAGTTTATCATTTTGGAAGGAAATCCAAACAACTAACAAAAATTTTTTTTAAAACCTCCACTCAGTGGGGGTTTTTTATTATGCTGCTTTGGACACTACGAAAGCTAAACCATAAACTAAAAATTGAAAAACAACCAGGGCCAATAAAGAATGTTTCGAAGAGTGCTTTGACACTTTAGAAAACAGAACTGAACGTTTCTTTCCATTATACCCAAGCCAATTTTTAAATACAATAAAAATAGTAATTCCTATAAACATTAACCAGGAATTAGTTGTTGTCAAAAAAGTTAGTTTCATTTGTTTAGAAAACTTCATAAAAAAAACTCCTAACAAAAGAAACAGACCTATCTGAAGCAATGAAACATAAAAACGTGCTGCACCTGCAGCTCGCTTAGGTTGTTTTTTTTTAATTTTTTGATATATTGAGATGTAAAACTGATCAAATAAGTTCATAATTTAAAAGTATATAAAAAAAACCTGTGATTACTCACAGGTTTATAAAATTTAATGCTTTTAACTAAGGAACAGATACAACAACGTTCTCAACATGAATTGTTGAATTTTGATTTAAAGTATCACTCCCAGTATATTTAAATGCAATGTGTAGAGTACCATTATATTCAGATAAATCAACCGATCCTGAATCTACCCATGAAAACCAATCTCCGGTAACGTCAGGGTGAGCTATGGTAACCGATAAAGGTACCCATGTAGCAGAATTTATTCCTGATTCATCTCCACTAAAATCAGTGGATACAAAAACCTCTAACGGATAATGTCCTACATCTGGGTAAGCATATTCAGTTTGAAAATTCAAAACTTCTCCCTCTTGTGCATCCATATCAATTCCAGGTGAAATTAGCCACCCAATATTTGATGAGTCGTTGGTACTATAAGCGGTAAATTCAGCATACCCATTGCCTCCGTAAACCTGTTCTGTCCATAATTCTTCACCTGCTTCAGCATAATTAATCCAATTCGTAATATTTAAATTGGTATTATCAGTAGCAGAGTTAAATGTTTCTTCAAAAACTGGGTCACAACGAGAGTCATTAAAAATTACATCATCAGTTGTATTTAGTACCATTACTCTATCGTCGCCACCATAACTTTTGGCTATAACTCCTGTTATAGTTCCTCTACCATCAGTTGGTAACGGTTCTTGATTAAATGAAGCGAAAGAGCTTGTTTCTACAAAAAATTCTGCACCATTAATACAACTTACCAAAGGGTGAATTGTATCATAGTCGTCGTATGGATCTACATAAGATTGACCACCTAAACCTGATGGAAATTGAACATCTTCAAATGAAATTAATAAACCCATATGAGAATCATCTACATTGGAAATGTTAAGAACTAGAGGAGCTATTATCTCAGTAGTACCGGACCTTAATATATGATTTGGAACTCTGGCAGCTGCAATTATTCCAACACGACTTCCATCAACAGAACCTCCTATAGTTATAACTTCTGAAGCATTTTCACCAACATATAATCCTTTGAGATTAATATAAACTTCTCTACCTATATTGAATTGGTTGTAGTTTTCAACTTGGTTTAAATAAATACCAATCCCAGAAGTTGGGTTTTCAGGAGCATCTTGAATATAAAATTCTTTGTAAAAATTACCTGTAGCATCTGAAGAAGAAACATATCCTTTAACTGCAAGATCTGATTCTATAAGTGTCACTTGTCCATTGTACAAGCCTTTTACATATTCAACAGAAACTAATTCTATAGAATTTTGATCAATATCGTTTAAAAGGGAATTTAAATTTTCATTTTCTTCACTCCCAACACTGGAAGGAACTGCAAAATCGTCATCTTGTACACAAGAGACCATTAGAAAGCATGTGAAAATAGCAATGATATAAGTATTAAAGTTTGTTGTTTTCATTAGTTCAAAATTAATTTTCATTTTTAGTTTTTTAAAATCTATAGTTTAGGTTTAAGAAATATGTGGGTCCGCGTCCGTACCAATATTTTGGTCCGAAAACACGTTTTGGGTTCTGCGAATCTTCTGTCAGTGATTGATAATTTGCACTTCTTCCTTGTTCAAAACCTCCAGATTTGAATTTTTGATTTAGGATGTTATTTAAGCTTACAAATAGACTTATGTACTTATCGCCAACTTTCCATGATTTTCCACCAATAGCATTGATTACCATATAGTCTTCAAACTTTTCTTGATTTAGTAATTCTCTGGCAAGATCTGAATCATAGTTGCTAAAAGGAAGCCCATCGGTATCTAAGAAAAAGTTTTGGGTTCTTGTTAAAGGGGAAACATCTACATATGTATTTGAAAAGAAATTAGCTGTGGTACCAAACCACCAATAATTAGGATCTCGGTATTCAAAACCAAATGAAGCAGCTTGTTGGGGACCAGCGGCAATTCTGTAATCTTTTAAATTTGATTCTCCAAAATTAAGTCCATCAACAAAATCACTGGAAGTTAAAACTAAATTTGGATTATTATCATAGGTGAATTGACCCATAGACGCTACACCAGTAAGTTTAATTGTTGGAGTTACTTGTGCTTCAATTCCGAATTCCATACCAAAATGAGTTTTATCAATTCCTTGTAAAATTTCTTGCACAAAAGCAGTTCCTTGATCAACTCCACTTATACCATCAGCAAAATAAAAAGAAATTTCATTGGCATCTTGCATCTGGGTATAATATGCTGTGAGTCTTGCCTTGACAGTAGAAGACCTAAAAATATAATTTGCATCAAAAGATGTAATTTTTTCCTCGGTAATATCTATTCCTGTTTTATCACCTACTATGGCGTGATTTTCGCGAGAGTTTGTAAAAGTGTTCCTAATTGAAGGGGCTTTACTGATATAACCCGCATTAATATTAAAAATATGCTTACCGGAAAACTTGTAAGTAAACCCTCCTTTAGCTCCTACGCCTCCAAAAGAAAGCTTACGCCCTTTACCAAAAGAATTATTGGCGTAGGTCTGAGTTTGATAAAGACCTTCACGCTGATAGTCTGTTTCTGTGTAACTACCTGCTATAAAAAAGTCTACTTTGTTGTATTTAAATTGAGCTTGAGCAAATCCACTTAAAACATTTGCCTCAATATTATAATTGTATCTAAAAGTATCTCCCTCACCCACTACAAGATTCGGGTTTTGTAAATCAAATTGAACTTGATCGAATGAATCTACATTTAAATATCCAGTATTACTACCCAACATGTCAATAATTTCTGCAAAATTATGAGAACTTAAACGTTTATAATTTAAAGATCCATTAAATGTAACATGCTCTGAAATTTCAGATTCTAAAATAGTATTGATTGTGAGTTGGTTGTCATCACTTCTGTCTTCGTATAATACATAAGCAGCATAATCACCGTTAATATTATTTGTCAAATTGGCATCATAAATACGATTCCAGTTAACTTGACCTCCATTGCGAAAAGACTGTTCAGCTAAGTAAGCTCCAGCATAGTCAGGGCCATCGTCATCAGCTAAGAAATAACTTGGAAGACCTTGATAGTATGCGGGACTAGGATTAGCACCACCAGCATAATCTAAACGGCTATTACCTAATTCTCCAAATTGATATGCAATATTCGTATTTAGACTAGTTTTCTCAGATAAATCCCAATAATGGTTAAGCATAACAACAGGTTCTGCAATACGCCTTATTCTTGAATTACGCTTTTCACCATCGTGAAAGCCCCAGTATTCGTTATAAGTTGTTCCCTTTAAATCAAAAACTTCTTGAGTATTAGGAGAGGATTTCCCACGGCGGTTAGGAGTATAAAAACCTACAAGATTCAAACTATGTTTATCGTTTAACTTTTTCTCAACCGAAACGAAAAAAGAATTTGCGTCATAGAATGTTCCGTCCTGAAAACCTTCGTTACCCCAGCGCCTTCCTAAGGTAAATGCATATGACCACCCCCCGTCTAGAGTACCTGAGGCGTAAGTAGCCATCAACCTATTGGTATAACTGCGATTAGATGAGGAATATGTAATACGTCCACCTGATCTGTAATTTGAGGCTCTCAAATTAATATTAGTAGAGCCTAGTAATCCTCCAAAATTATACGACGATGGAGCTAACCCAGTACTTAATTCCTGGCTTCTAAGAACGTCGTTGAGCCCACCCCAATTACTCCACTGCGGCCTACCATCAAATATCTTATTCATTTCAATTCCGTTCATGAGAACAGTTCCATTATCGGTGTTAAGCCCTCGAACTCTAAAGAATGATGAGCTGAATTCAAAGGCAGCTGCCCTTTGAAAAATATCTTGTGAAGCAGATAATAAACCTGAAATATTATCAGCTCCACTACTGTCATCATTTAACTCATCATCTGAAAGTGTAATTGTGAATAATTCGTCGTTTGAATCATCAACTTCTAGAAGTATATTGGGAAAATTTAAAGCTTCTTGATTAATGGTTATAGGAATACGTAAGTTAAAGTAAGAGTTTTTACTTAGTAAAAGTACTTGTTCTCCAGTTGGGATATCTAAAGAAAATATAAATTCACCTTCATCATTGGTTAATGTACTCAAGGCAGTTCCTTCTAATTGTACAAGAACCTGATTAACAGGCTTTGATGTTAGCATGTCTTTAACTACTCCTTTTACACTTGCTTGTTGAGCAAATCCGTGGATAATTGAAAAAAAGACAAGAAAAAAGCTAAAAAATTGTTTATTCATGATTAAGTAATTTTTGTTTTGGCTTAGATATATTAAAACAAAAGTACGTTTCTTATTTTTTAAATTTATACTTTTGATTAGTTATTTAATATACACAATAATCATCTTGAAGACATTTTTCTCAAATTATCATATTGCTTTTATTTTCTTTTTTTTATTCCTTTTTACCTTAAAGACTGAGGGCCAGACTAAGCGTAAATTCAAAATCCATACAATGGCATTCTATAATGTAGAGAATTTATTTGATACAATAAACGACCCTAACAAAAATGATGAGGCAAGTCCAATGATGGAATTAAAATCAGCAAAAACTGAAATTTACAAAAAAAAGGTGAAGAATATGGCTAGTGCCATTTCAAAAATAGGTGCTAACACATCGAAAAATACCCCTGTTATTGTTGGACTTTCAGAAGTTGAAAATCGAAAAGTTATTGAAGATTTAATAAAAGACCCTAACTTAATTTCTAAAGACTATGGTATTGTTCATTTTGAATCACCTGACGAACGTGGAATCGATGTAGCACTAATATATCAAAAAGCTTTTTTTAATCCATTAGATAAGAGTTCGCATGAATTAAAACTAAGAAACAGTGGGAATAATAAAAGGGATTATACAAGGGATGTGTTACTTGTAAGTGGATATTTAGAAGGTGACTTAATACATGTTCTAGTAAACCATTGGCCCTCAAGAAGCGGTGGCGAAGCTAGAAGCAGAACTAAACGTGAAGCAGCAGCAGGACTTAATAAACAACTTATTGACTCTTTACAAAAACAAGATTCTTATGCAAAAATATTTATAATGGGAGATATGAATGATAACCCTAATAATTCAAGCTTAAAGAATATTCTAAAAACAAAAGGAGATAAGAGAAAAGTTGGGTTTAAAGAACTTTTTAATCCTATGGAGCCAATGTTTAAAAAAGGTCTAGGTTCAAATGCGTGGAGAGATGCGTGGAGCTTATTTGATCAAATTATCATATCTAAACCACTTCTTGAAGAGAATTATTCTTCTTTTAGGTTTTATAAAGCAGGGATTTTTAATGAACAATTTTTAATTACCAAAAAAGGACAGTACAAAGGTTATCCTTTTAGAAGTTTCTCATGGGGTGGTTTCACAAATGGATTTAGTGATCACTTCCCAGTTTATGTACACCTAATTAAAGAAATTAAATAAGTATTAGTTGGGCCATACACTCCAGGGTATTCGTGAAAGAATTAAAACTAAAGCCACAGAATAATATAATGCAAGGGTTTTATATTTTTGTGCTGAGAGACGATTTTTCTTATGCTTAGAATAACCAACTGTAATAAAAATTACTGCTATTATATTAATAATGGGGTGCTCTACCAAATACATGCGATGTATTGGAGTTTTAATTATTTCAACTAGTCCCAAATCAAACCAAAGTAAAAAGCGATTAGAAGTGAAATATAATAAAAATGCAATAAGTATTTGGATATGACTCACAATCAGTGTAATAAGAGCAACTCGAAACATCTTAGGATTGTATTCTTTCTTCAGAATTGTACATGAAATCGCTCTGTAAACTGCTATTAATAAAAAGAATAAAACTAAATAAGCCCAGTAAGAATGTATTATTTTAATCATAATAGGGACAATTTAGGAGTTCGTTCAAAATTAAAAGAATTTAAATAAAAGTTGTTTACTTTAAATTGAGCTTATTTCATTTTAATTAGCGAAAACTTTTATAGCGTTGAATGAGATTTTCTGTTGATGAATCGTGTTTTATATCAAGGTCTTCATGAAATTCTTTAAGAATCTTATCTGCTAAATTCTTACCTAACTCAACACCAAATTGATCATAGCTAAAAATATTCCAAATAACCCCTTGTACAAATATTTTATGCTCATACATAGCAATCAGCTTACCTAAACTCTCAGGGGTTAGCTTTTCAATAAAAAGAGTGTTAGTAGGTCTATTACCTTCAAATATTTTGTAAGGGATAATTGACAAATCAGAGACCTCACCAACAATTTCTTTTGTATTACCAGTAAGTAAAGCTTCAGTTTGAGCAAAAAAGTTTGACATGAGTTTATCTTGATGATCTTTATTCCCATAAAGCGACTTTGAAAATCCAATAAAGTCTGCTGGAATTAATTTTGTTCCTTGATGAATTAATTGAAAAAAAGCATGCTGAGAATTAGTCCCAGGTTCTCCCCAAATAATGTTTCCGGTCTGGTAATTTACTTTGTTACCATTCCGGTCTGTAGCTTTACCATTACTTTCCATAGAAGCCTGTTGTAAATATGTAGCGAATTGATTCAAGTACTGTGTATATGGTACGATAGCTTCACTTTCTGCTTTGAAAAAATTATTATACCAAATTCCTATCAAAGCAAGTAAGACGGGAATATTTTTTTCAAAAGAAGTTTCTTTAAAATGTACATCCATTTTACCAGCGCCTTTCAGCATTGCCTCGTAATGTTCAAATCCAACAGCTAAGCTGATAGTCAATCCTACAGAACTCCACAAAGAAAAACGGCCTCCGACCCAATCCCACATAGGGAAAATATTTTGAGTATCAATCCCAAAGGATTTCGCTTTTTTAATATTTGTGGAAACGGCTACAAATTGTTTAGCAACATCACATGGAGCTGCTTTTTGTAAAAACCATCGCTTAATTGTAGTGGCATTTGAAATTGTTTCTTGAGTGGTAAATGTCTTTGAAACAATAACGAAAAGACTTGTTTCAGGATTTAAAGTTTTTAAAACTTCATTGACGTGATCGCCATCCACATTGCTAACAAAATGTACCTTCAAATGATTACCATAATATGATAGAGCATCTACAACCATACTAGGACCTAGGTCTGAACCTCCTATCCCTACATTTACAATATCAGTAAAAGATTTGTTTGTAAAGCCTTTTATTTCTCCATCAATTACCGCTTTAGAAAATAGGTTAATCTTACTTTTAACTTCACTAATTTCAGGTATTATATTTACACCTTCATATAAAACTTTAGCATCTTTAGGAGACCTAAGTGCAGTATGTAGTACAGCTCTATCTTCGGTTTTATTAATTTTATCTCCATTAAAATACTTTGATATAGCATCACTTAAATCAATTTCTTCTGCCAAATCTTGTAACAAGGATAAAGTTTCTGAGTTAATTCTATTTTTAGAAAAATCAAGGAAAAAATCATCCCACTGTAAGCTCATTTCGATAGCACGCTTTGAATTAGTTTTAAACCAATCACTCATGTGCTCATTTTTGATGGCTTCAAAATGGGTTTTTAACTTCTTCCAAGCAATTGTATTTGTAGGGTTTTTAGATTTTAAACTCATTGTATGTTAAATCTCATTGATTGATAGAATCTAATTGTTGTTTCAGTGGTGCAATATAATTAAGAAAATCTGATTTATACTTATTTGAAAGGGCTTTTGCATCTGGAAGCTTTTGGCGAAAGGGGTCTACCTGGCGACCATTTTTCCAAAAACGATAACAAACATGGGGACCACTAGTGTTTCCAGTCATGCCAACTTTCCCAATTACATCGCCTTGTTTTACAAAATCTCCAACTTTAACAAGCCTTCTACTCATATGTAGATATTGAGTTGAATATGTAGCATTATGTCTAATTTTGACATAATTACCATTTCCACCTCGTCTTGCAGATTCCACTACAGTTCCATTCGCCGTTGCTAAAATAGGTGTCCCTACTACGGCAGCAAAATCAGTCCCTTTGTGCGCACGAACTCTATTTCCATAAAGCTTAATACGGCGTTTTAAATTATATCTAGAAGAAATACGGCTATATTTTATAGGGCTTTTTAAAAATGCTTTTTGAAGGCTCTTACCGCTATCGTCATAGTAATCAGTACTATTTTTTGAGTCTTTAGTAAGATAATTAAAGGCGTATATAATTTCTCCTTTGTGTTGGAAATAAGCGGCTTCTATGGTTTCTATTCCTGCATAAATACTATCTTCAACAAAACGTTGTTTATAAATTACTTTAAAGTTATCTCCTTTTTGGAGTCTGAAAAAATCAATTGTCCATGCATAAATATCGTCTGACATATCATAAATTAACTGAGCTGGAAGACCCTGGGCTTCCATTGTTTCTGAGAGTGTATTTTCAATAACTCCAAAAGCTTCTCTCTCAACTACCTTAACAGGCTTGCTTTCTTTATATGCCTTAATAGTATCACAAAATTCGACTACTAAATACTCAATTTTATTTTCTTCATAGATAAAAGCCAGGGGGGTTGCAGAGTTATCCTTAGAAAATAGTAATACATATGGATTACCAATTCTAAATTGACGAATGTCAAAAACAGTTTTTGTTTGTTCAGCAATATGATGAATTTTAGGATAAAAAAGTTGGTTATTTTCTAATATTTCCCCAAAACTATCTCCTTTTCTAACCGTATCATATACGACTTTGTAATTGTTAAAATTATATCCAAATTTATTATTTTCCAGTAAGATTGAGCTATTTATTGAAGTCATTTCTAAGTTGTCTGAGGAGCAACTTTTTACAAGATAAAGGGTAAGACCAATTACTAATGCATAAAGAAAAAATTTCGTTTTAAAAAGTGTAGAATTAATTTTCAGCTTCATACCCCCAATTATCTTTTTCTTTTGTAGTCCAAAGTTCAGGAAAAAATATTCTTTTTTGATATTTTGGATGCATATATTTTTGCCATTGGCTACCCCCTGTGGCTTCACCACCTCCAGAGGTTGCAAGAATATAATGTTTAGCAGTATTAAAATGTCCCATAACCCATGTAATATTGACAGTATAATCGTAGTGCCTCATAGCTTTAATTAAACTTTTGTTAGCTTGGCTTTTTTTAGAAAGTTCTTTATAGCGGGTCCATAAATTTTTGTTATTGTAGACTTTCATGAAGGTTATGAATTCCTCTTTATATCTAGATTCAAAATTGGATAATAAAATTGATTTATTGGAATTTTCATAATCCTTGCCTGCTGCCTGCCAATATAAATGCTCGAAGGCATGTTCAAATGGTGTGCTTCTATCAATTGTTTTACGAAACCTATGATCAATTAAATTAATTAGTTCGGTTGAAGCAAATTCAATTTTTCTATACTGGGCACTTTGAAAACCACTGCCTGGGGCTAGAGTATGTCTAAATTTGTTATATTGTTCAACATCCATTCCATCTTTCATTATATTAAAAGAAGAGGTTAGCATATCAAAATAACGACTAATACGCATAAGCTTATCAGTAAAAAAAGAAACTTTTAAAACATTTACTTCTGCGATTTGCTCGAGTTCCCACAAAATCATTTTAAAAATTAATTCATTAATTTGGTGGTAACAGATAAAAACCATTTCATCTGGAAAATTCGTGCGCTGTATTTGTAAATTTAAAAGGGCATCAGTATGAATATAGTCCCAATAATTCATAGTTTTACTATGTAAAAGACCCTCTAAATACATGTCTTTGTCTTGACCTAGAGCACTATATTTTTTATCCAATGATTTTAAAATCTCTTTTGTTTTTTTATCTTTCATATTTGTACTTTAAAATTGAATTTCAAAGGGGTATTTTAATCCCTTAAAAGCTTCTAAATCAGATCTTAATGAGCCAACTCTGAGGTCAGCTTTTATTCTTATAGGTATTTTATTTTTATCTGCACTAACCCAAAGAGTAACGCTTTCTTCTTCGTGAAAAACACGACCTGCAATGACATAAGGACGAAACTTAAGACAATCAACATTACCAAATTTAGTTCTTATCTTTTCACGACCTAAAAATTTAAGTTTAAAACCGAAGATTTGACTATCAAAAAACATATTCAACTTTATTATATCTCCAACTTCTATTGTTTTAGTGTCATAATGATCTCTTAGATAGTAATAAGAAGAGACCATATCTTGAATGTCATTTGTAATTGGTACTGTTTTTTGTGATTTGTGTCTTAAATCGTTGATAAAAGCTAATTTTTTTTCGTAGTCAAACTCAACAACTCTATTTTTTATGTGCCCGCCCTCATTAATATCCCTGACAAATTTATAGGGTAAACCTGAGTTTTTATCAAAATAACTTTCATAACGGTCTTTTACTTTGAAAAACCATTTGATAGCTCCAGTGGTCCATCCTTTTCCAATAACGTGAAATACTGGACGGCTTTTAAAAGTGCTTTCATTGACTTGCAAAGTAGCATTACCAGCCTTAACCCAACCGCTGTAATTTAATTTGAATTTCAACCATTCTCCAGATTTAAAAGAAGACTCTATTTGCGCATTTAAATCGCTGTAGCTAAAAACAATAAAAAAAAATACCAAAATTAGCCTCATATGATTGAATATACTTTAAGATACTATACAAATTTGCAAATATTATTCCAAAACAAAAAGTAAGATTAAATGTATTTGTAAAGGAAAATATTATAAAGTTCCTCTATTTTCTTGTTCCCGCTCAATGGATTGGAAAAGGGCTTTAAAATTACCCGCTCCAAATCCTTTAGCTCCCATTCTCTGAATAATTTCAAAAAAAAGTGTTGGGCGGTCCTCAATTGGTTTAGTAAAAATTTGTAAGAGATATCCTTCCTCATCAGCATCCACTAAAACTGAATACTTCTGTAATTCTAAAATATCTTCTTTCATAAGCTTCATGTGTTCACCCAAACGAGATGGAATATTATCGTAATAAGATTGAGGAGGAGGAGGTAGAAATTCTACACCGTTCTTTTTTAAATGTTTTACAGTTTTTATAATATCTTCACTTGCGACTGCCAAATGTTGAACACCACAATCTTCGTAAAAATCTAAATATTCTTCAATTTGAGAACGCTTCTTAGCTTTTGCAGGCTCATTTATTGGAAATTTTACTCTACCATTACCATTACTCATTACTTTACTCATGAGAGCAGAATATTCTGTATGAATTTGTTTATCGTCAAATGACAGGAAATTCACAAAACCCATTACTTTTTCATACCAATTAACCCAAGTATTCATTTGACCCCATCCAACATTTCCAACAATATGATCAATGAACTTTAGCCCAGCACCCGGGGGATTATAGTTTGACTCCCATTTAACAAAACCTGGAAAAAAAACCCCTTTATAATTTTTTCTTTCAACAAATACGTGAACAGTTTCCCCATAGGTGTAAATCCCTGAAGTTATAATTTTTCCTGATTCGTCTTGGCTTAATTTAGGTGGAAAATAAGATTTTGCACCTCTTTTAATTGTTTCGTTATAAGCTGAAATTGCATCATTTACCAACAACGCGATAACTTTAACTCCATCACCATGCTTTCTCAAGTGTTCATTAATAGAAGACTTACTGTTAAGTGGAGTAGTAAGAACTATTTTAATTTTTCCTTGTTTCAAGACGTAGCTTACCTCTTTTTTTGAACCGGTTTCTAAACCTTTGTAAGCGAAAGACTGAAATCCAAAAGCAGTTTTATAAAAATGTGCTGCCTGCTTCGCATTTCCAACATAAAACTCAACATAATCTGTCCCTAGAAGTGGTAAAAAATCTTGTGCACCATCAAAAATTTTATCAAGCCCGTAATTTACAGATTTCAAAGATTCACTCATAATTAGAATTTTGAATTAACTATTTAATTATAACCAAGATTTGTAATAATCTCTATCAGAAATTTTTAATGCTTCTTCAGTTACTTGAAGAGGTTTAAAGGTGTCTACCATAACAGCTAATTCTTTGGTATCTTTGAGTCCAATACTTCGTTCCATAGCTCCAGGATGAGGACCATGAGGTATTCCTGCAGGATGTAGAGAAATATGACCCGCTTTAATGTCATTTCTACTCATAAAATCTCCGTCAACATAATATAAAACCTCATCGCTATCAATATTACTGTGATTATACGGTGCAGGAATTGCTTTTGGATGGTAATCATAAAGACGAGGAACGAAACTACAAACAACCAAGGAATTAGTTTCAAAAGTTTGATGTACTGGTGGGGGTTGATGAATTCTACCAGTAATCGGTTCGAAATCGTGAATAGAGAAAGCATAGGGGTAATTATAACCATCATATCCAATCACATCAAAAGGATGAGAAGCGTAAACCATTTCAATTAATTCATTTTGCTTTTTTAATTTTATAGTAAAATCACCTTTTTTGTTAAAAGTTTCAAGCTCCTCAGGACGCCGAATATCACGTTCACAATACGGAGCATGCTCCAAAAGTTGACCAAACCAATTCCTGTAGCGCTTAGGGGTATATATTGGGCTATAAGACTCTACAATAAAAAGTCTGTTGTCAGCAGAATCAAATTGAATTTGATAGATTATTCCCCTAGGAATGACAAGATAGTCACCATATTTAAAGTCTAAATTACCAAACATGGTTCGAAGTTTACCAGAGCCACGATGTATGAAAATTAATTCGTCAGCATCTGAGTTTTTATAAAAATAATCTGTTAATGAATTTTTAGGTGCAGACAATATTATATTACAATCTGAATTTGTAAGCATTACAATTCTACTATCTAAATAATCATCTTTTGGAGTTAACTCAAACCCACGAAGTTTGTAAGACTGAATATTATTTGATTTAGAAATTTTTGGTGCAATACTAAATTGTTTACCAATCGATTTAATTTGTGTGGGGCGTTGCTCATGATAAGAATTTGTAAACATTCCATCAAAACCAATAGTTCCAAAGAGCTGCTCGTAATATAAGCCTCCATTAGGATTTTTAAATTGTGTATGTTTTTTTGGGGGAATATTTCCAAGTTTATGATAAAATGGCATTAAATAAATTTTTAAATTAAACAGATACGATTTGTAGATAAATATAAGCTGAGGGGCGAACGTCTGTATTATTCAGGACTTCTTTTAAGTAATAATTGAAGTAACAATAAAAGATATTTCCATGAAAAAGTCATACACAAAGTTAATAAAAATAATACGTTTTAAAACCAGTATCCTAAATTTACAAATACCCCGTCAAAATTATTTTCTGGTGACCAGTGATATTTTAATTCTATAGGCCCAAAAATGGTTTCCAGTCCATATCCAATTGCATAACCGTTATGGTTAGGTATACTTAACCAATTACCATCACCGAAAATATTATCCCCAATATTTAAGGAATTCATTAAAATCACAAGATGATGGCGCTTTGTAAACTCGTAATCTACAGTAAAATTAGCCTTAATAAAACTTTTACCTGAAAGGGCAAAAAAGTCATAACCAAACATATTAATATAATTATTTATGTGATTATATGAATATCCTCCGAGACCAAAGTTAAGTGAAGAAACATTACTATCACCTATTCTAAGCCCTGCTTCTGTACCTAGTAATAACGATAAATTTTTGGAAATTTTAAATCCTTTTGCAATATTAGTATTCAATGCAAAAAACTGATTAAAATTATTGTATGCAGTCGCATTAAGGAATAATTCCCCACAAGTTCTAAATAAGAAACCACTTGAGGGGAAAAAAATATCATCTAAAGTATCATATTTTAGGGTGGTATTAATACTAAAAAAGTCACTTTTTTCAATTTGATATTTTGTATTTTGAAAAACATTAGAAAGAGATGTACTCGAGGCTTCTATATCTAAACGTTTATAAGTTGCTCCAAGTTTAAATGAAAAATCTTTCTCTATAAGAGTTTCTACAAAAAAACTTGCTTTAAAATCGGATACTTTAGTAGGGATTTTATTATCAATCTGAGATGGAAGTGAGAGGTCAAAAAATAAAGGATTAATATCATATTTAAAAGTTGTGTTTTTTACATTAATTCCAATACTCCAATAAAAACCTTTGTCAATATAATAATCAAAGTTAAAGCGCGAATTATCTCCTAAAATAATATCCAAAGACAGTACATCGTTCTGAAGTAGAAATTGTTTTTCAGTAAAATTCAACAACAACGAACTCTTCAAAACTTGATCATAGTGCAGTCCTATTTTTAGCAGTGATGTCTTTGATGCTTCTTTAATATATCCTTTAAAGTTATAAGTATTGGGTGAAGCAGAAGTGAATTTATAGCGAAAACTATCAAAATTATTTGTTGCTAAAAGGTTATTAACCCCACTTCTAAAATTCTCGAAAGTAATTGTTTCTCCACGGCGAAATCTCAGCTTACCGAATATGTAAGAATCTGAATATTTTTTGTTACCAACTATCTGGACTTTATTAAATTTCAAATTATCTAATGAAATATTTCTCTTTGAATCCTTTTTAAAATTCTGCTTACTAGCAATACCCTTTAATTTATTAATAAAAGGTCCCAAAGAAGAACTTCCTCTTTGAATTATCTCATCTCCTTTATTAAATGAGATGATTGAAAAATCATCAACATTAGGTTCTATGAAAAAATCGGTGAGCTGTATTTTTTTTTCCAAATCGTCACTTGATCTAAAATTATTTATCTGTGATAAAATATTTGAAATTGATTTAATTTGATCTTTTGAGAAAAGGTCCTCTTCTACACTGACTCCAATGATATAATCCAAATCTTTTGATTTTAAATATTCAATTGGATAGTTGTTGGAAATTCCTCCATCCATCAAAAGCATACCATTTAGTTCAACAGGCTGAAATAACGTAGGTAGCGTATTGCTAATTAAAATAGCCTCAGCAAGATTTCCTTTTTCAAGTACTANTGANGAGCCTGTCTCCATATTNGTTGCAATACAATAAAAAGGAATAGGAAGCTGATTAAAATTAGAAATATCACTAACATCCATTGTTAGTCTAGTGAATAAATTGAATAAATTTTGTCCTCTAGAAATTGAAGAAGGTAATTGAATTTTAAAATTNTTAATTGGAAGCGAGACACCATATTTTTCNGAATTTTTNCGTTCTTGAAATGTTTTNGATATACGAGGCACTTTATCACCAAGTANTACATCAAAGTCAATTTNACTAAAAATTGAATCTAATTGTTTGGCATTATATCCTGAAGCATAAAGNCCACCAACAGCAGCACCCATACTTGTTCCTCCGATNTAATCAATTCTAAGACCTANACTATCNATAACTTTTAAAACTCCAATATGGGCNAATCCCTTAGCTCCACCACCGCTTAAAACCAATCCAANTTTTGGGTNTTCAGNTNTTTCGTTTTGAGCAAAAGAAATAGCTGAAAATAAANAAAAAATTAAAAAAACTTTTAAATTAATCTTCATNTNTAGGATTATAAAATTCATAAACCTTTTGNGCTTTAGAAAAGCCAATGATTTGCTCTAATTCGTCTAGTTTTGCNAATGAAATTCGCTGAGGAGATTTGAATGCCTTTAATAATTGAATCCGAGTTTTGTCACCAATCCCANANATNGATTCTAATTTAGAATACAAAGCCGATTTACTACGCCTNTTGCGGTGATGCTCAATGCCAAAGCGGTGTGCCTCATTTCTTAATTGCTGAATTATTTTCAAAGTTTCGCTTTTCTTGTCTAAATATAATGGAATTGGATCANTTGGATAAAACAATTCTTCCAATCTTTTTGCTATTCCAATGATGGCGATTTTTGAACTAAGNTTTAAAGAATCNAAGCTTTTTAANGCGGCAGAAAGTTGACCTTTACCTCCATCAATTATAATAAGCTGTGGNAAAGATTNCTTTTCATCCAGCAATCTCTTGTANCGCCTATAAACGACTTCNGTCATTGATGCAAAATCGTCGGGNCCNTCTACAGTTTTTATATTNAAATGTCGATAATCNTTTTTGCTAGGCTTAGCATTTTTAAAAACTACACAGGCAGCAACTGGATGAGTNCCNTGAATATTGGANTTATCGAAACACTCGATATGTTTTGGCTCCTCAGAAAGTCNAAGATCCAATTTCATCTGAGTCATTATCCGTTTGACATGACGTTCTGGATCTGTTATTTTAACTTGTTTTAATTTTTCAAAGCGGTGATATTTAGCGTTTCTCAATGACAAGTCTAAAAGATGCTTTTTTTCTCCAACTTTAGGAATTGTAATCTTTAAATTAAATCCTAATTCAATTTTAAAAGGAAGATAAACTTCTTTTGATTGAAGTTTAAATCTTTGACGAATTTCGGTTATAGCAAGAACTAAAAGTTTAGAATCTGTTTCATCCAACTTTTTCTTCAATTCAATGGTATGAGCCCTAATGATGGAACCGTGTGATACTTGTAAAAAATTTATGTATGCATAGTCTTCATCACTTATAATACTGTAAACTTCAACATCACTGATTCTTGGACTTACAATTGTAGACTTCGCTTGATAATTTTCTAAAATTGTAAGTTTTTCTTTATATGATTGNGCCTCTTCAAATTTATTTAACGAGGATAATTTGAGCATTTGCTTACGAAGTATTTTTTTTATGTTTCCAAATTTTCCGTTTAGTATTTCTCTCACAAATAACATATTCTTTTTNTAATCCTTTTCTGAAATATAGNCTGTTTTAATCANCTTTGGATTACTTACGAAACCTAAAACAAGGAAATAGCCATTGTGCGTATGTGTCTTTAAGAAAATTTCAGTATTTAAATCATTTATTTGTTTTTGAGAAAAATTATAATTCTCAATTCTNATGGGATAGATNGATTTTACNAGATTAAGAATTGTATTTACAACTTTAGTACTNGTATANGGNCCAAAATATTCAGATCCATCTTTAATAATGCGGCGGGTAGGAAATAATCTNGGAAAACGCTCATTTTTAATACACAGCCAGGGATAGGATTTATCATCTTTAAGAAGTACATTATACCTAGGNTGAAATTTTTTTATAAGATTGTTTTCAAGCAACAGTGCATCAATTTCAGTTTCCACAACNATGTGTTGTATTTTAGTTATTTTTTTTACTAAAATATTCGTCTTAGCCTGTTCGTGATTTTTATTAAAATAAGAGNGNACACGTTTTTTTAAATTTTTTGCTTTACCTATGTANATAATGATTCCCTTGCTATCAAAAAANTTATAAACACCNGGATTGTCNGGTAGAGTTTTTAATTGTATTTCNAGATTNCTAGNTGACATAAAATCAAAGGTATACTAATTCCTAATATACTGAAAATCGATTCTACATTTTTAGTATATTGCTTAAAATTAATGATATTTATACNATGAATATTGTCATTTTATCAAGAAATAAAAATTTATATTCCACTCGNAGGCTAGTTGAAGAAGCAGAGAANAGAGGNCATNTCGTNGAAGTTATCGATCCTCTAAATTGTGATTTGATCATTGAAAAAGAAANACCAACAATTTACTNTAAAGATAAATATCTAGATTATGTTGATGCTATTATCCCAAGAATTGGCGCATCTGTTACATTTTATGGCTGCGCNGTTGTAAGACAATTTGAAATGATGAATATTTTTTCTACAGTTTCNTCAGATGCTATAATTCGATCAAGAGATAAATTACGAAGCTTTCAACATTTATCAAAAGGNGGAATAGATATGCCTAAAACAGTTTTTACAAACTANTCCAAAGANGTTGANGAAGTAATTGAACATGTNGGNGGAACNCCAGTAGTAATTAAATTATTAGAAGGAACNCAAGGANTGGGAGTTGTTTTGGCAGAATCTAAAAATGCTGCNGAATCTGTTTTAGAAGCTTTTAATGGTTTAGAAGCTANAGCNCTNGTCCAAGAATACATTTCTGAAGCNAAAGGAGTTGACATACGTGCCTTTATTGTGGATGGCCAAGTAATTGGCGCAATGAAGCGCAGAGGNAAACCTGGTGAATTTAGATCTAATTTGCACAGAGGCGGTACATTTGAGTATTATAGAATGTCAGAGCCTGAACTNAAGATAGCTATAAAATCAGCACGTCAGNTAAAACTCCCNATTTGNGGNGTTGATCTTTTACAGGCTAANAGAGGGCCACTTATTCTTGAAATAAATTCTACTCCAGGTTTAGAAGGAATTGAAGGTGCGACTGAAAAAAATATTGCCAAAGCAATTATAACATTTATTGAAAGAAATAAGCGCTAATGAGTTCCTATAATTCTATTTTACATATTTTAGGAGAAGATATTGCTCCAGGTGAATCTAGGGAAATCAATTTTCATGTCGCTAAACTACATACTAGAACTAGAGTAGAAGTCCCTGTTATTATCAATAGATCGAAAAAAAAAGGACCAGTAGTACTATTTACAGCTGGAATTCATGGAGATGAAGTAAACGGAGTGGAAATTATACGCCAATTAATTTCAAAGGGGATCAATAGACCAAAAAAAGGAACTATTATTTGTATTCCTGTTTTAAATATTTTTGGATTTTTAAATAAGACTAGAGAGCTTCCTGACGGTAGAGATCTTAACCGTGTTTTTCCAGGAACGAAAACAGGCTCATTAGCTAGTCAAGTTGCATTTAAGCTAATGAATGAAATTATTCCCCAAGTAAATTTTATAATAGATCACCATACCGGTGGCGCCGGACGATTTAATGCGCCCCAAATTAGAATTATCAAAGGAGTTGTAAAACTTAAAAAATGGGCTAAAACTTATGGTGCTCCTTATGTTATATATTCAAAAAAAATACCCAAGTCTTTGAGAAGCGCTTGTCATAAACTTAATATTCCTATTTTACTTTTTGAAGGGGGTAAGTCTAACCACATTGATAGGTTGGTAACAAACTCTGGAGTTAATGGTGCAAAACGAATTCTCGAAAACTTAGGAATGTTAGCTTCAAAATTTAAAGTGTCAAAACCAAAAAAAAATATTGTTTTTATAGAAGAGAGTAAATGGATAAGAGCTAAGTCTTCAGGACTATTCCGTCCAAGTATAAAATTAAATTCAAAAGTTCAAAAAGAAACCATATTAGGATATATTACAGACGCTTACGGTAAATTTAATCAGTCAGTAAAGGCAGATTGTGATGGCTATATTATAAATGTCAATGAAGATCCAATAGTTTATAAAGGCGATGCCTTGTTTCGTTACTCAACTAAAACTAGTTTGTAAACAGAATTAAATAAATCACTTTGTATTTAAAGCATGAGTTAATCTCTTATTTTTTTTAATTTAGAATTATTACATAAAAGTAATAAACCAACGCCTGTACAAATGGCCATATCAGCAATATTAAAAACAGGATTAAAGAAAGTAAAATATTTATTGCCTAAAAACGGAAACCATTCTGGAAAATAACCACTAAATAGGGGGAAGTAAAGCATATCAACAACCTTTCCATAGAAAAAATCTTCATATCCTCTATCGGGAAAAAGCGTTGCAATTTGTCCATGACTATTGTCAAAAATTACGCCATACAAAACAGAGTCTATAATATTACCAAGCGCTCCGGAAAAAATAAAAGAAACTGATAAAATTAATAATGTCGAAGATTTTTTCTTTACAAGTCCTACAATCCAATAACCGATACCAGTAAGAAATAAAATTCTAAATATAGTAAGAAATAGTTTAGCAGATTTATCAGATATTTTTTGAGAAAAATCACTAAGTTTTGCCCCCCACGCCATACCATCATTTTCAACAAAAAGAATTCTAAACCAATCAAAAATTATTAATTGTTCACCAAGTTCGTAGTGTGTTTTGATATAAATTTTAGAGAACTGATCAACAAAAATTATTATTGAAATTATGGCAAAAACTCCCTTTTTTGACATTTCACTTTTGCATATTCTTGGCCTCAATACTTAAAGTTGCATGAGGTACAAGTTCTAAGCGTTTTTTATTGATTAACTTACCTGTNACACGGCAAATTCCATAAGTTTTATTTTGAATACGAATTAAAGCATTTTTTAAGTCTCGAATAAATTTTTCTTGACGAATTGCTAATTGAGCATTAGATTCTTTACTCATAACCTGACTTCCTTCATCAAAAGCTTTGAATGTTGGTGAGGTATCTTCCGTACCATTATTTAGGTCATTCATATAAGCACTTTTAATAAGTTCTAAATCACGCTGTGCCTTTTCAATTTTATTTAGAATGAGTTTCTTAAAAAGTTTTAGTTCTTTATCAGAGTATTTATTAGCTGTTTCCATAGCATAAATTTATTTATGTTGTATTATAAATAACTTGGTGAAAATATCATCAAAACTTATCTCAATTCCAGACTCAAGTTCTTTTACTAGTTGTAAATCTTTGGTAAGTGTTTCAGCCTTTATATAATCTAAATTGTTTTGAACAGCTAAACACATACTATCATGTTGTAGTAGATAAACATCTATATTATCAGTTACNTCAAAACCTGAATCCTTTCTCAAATTTTGGATTCGATTTACGATTTCTCTTGCGATTCCTTCCTGTTTAAGAGATTCCGTAATAGTCACATCCAAAGCAACTGTTACATTACCCTGGTTGATAACAAGCCAACCCTCAATGTCTTGAGAAGATATCTCTACATCACTAAGTTCTAAATTAATACTTTTTCCATTAATTTCAAGTTTTAACGACCCTTTTTCTTCAATTTTTTGAATCTCCAAGGCATCGAAGTTTCTGATAACTTCAGCCACTTTTTTTATATCCTTTCCAAAACGAGGTCCCAATGTCTTAAAATTAGGTTTAATTTGTTTGACTAAAATATCCGATGCNTCATCTAAAAGTTCAATTTCCTTTACATTTACTTCATATTTTATTAGATCTGATATGTCAAGAATTTTTTCTTTTTGATCTTTGGACTGAACTGGAATTATAATTTTTTGTAACGGNTGACGTACCTTAATTTTTTCTTTCGCCCTCAGCGATAACACCAACGAAGAAATGAGTTGGGCTTGTGACATTTTGCTCTCTAACTCTTTGTCAATAAAAGCATGATTAGTTATTGGAAACTCAGATAAATGTACGCTCTCGTGAGGTTCTATATTTGTAGGAATATTCAAATCTAAATACAACCGATCCATAAAAAACGGAGCAATTGGTGCTCCAAGTTTTGAAAGAGTAAGCATGCAGGTTAATAAGGTTTGATATGCTGAGATCTTGTCAGTTTCGTACTCTCCCTTCCAAAAACGTCTTCGGCTAAGTCGAACATACCAATTACTGAGAAGTTCTTGAGTAAATTCTGAGATTTCTCTAGCAGCTCTTGTTGGTTCATAATTATCATAATGCATATCTACCTTGACTATTAATGTATTTAGTTCAGATAAAATCCAACGATCAATTTCTGGACGTTTAGCATATGGAACTGGAGTCTCTGAATTCGTGAAATTGTCAATATTCGCATAAAGTGTAAAAAAAGCATAGGTATTGTATAATGTTCCAAAAAATTTACGCCGAACTTCATCAATTCCTTTTACATCAAATTTTAAATTATCCCATGGATTAGCATTACTAATCATATACCAGCGGGTAGCATCAGGTCCATAAGTTGATAAAGTTTCAAAAGGGTCTGTGGCATTACCTAAACGCTTAGACATTTTTTGACCATTTTTATCTAACACAAGACCATTAGAAATTATATTCTTATAAGCTACGGAGTCAAAGACGATTGTGCTAATGGCGTGAAGAGTATAAAACCATCCTCGTGTCTGGTCTACTCCTTCAGCGATAAAATCTGCAGGGAATGCTTTATTTTCATCAATTAGCTCTTTGTTTTCAAAAGGATAATGCCATTGAGCATAGGGCATGCTGCCAGAATCGAACCAGACGTCAATCAAATCACTTTCTCTATACATTGGTTGGCCGGAAGGAGAAATCAATTTAATGGTATCTACTATATTTTTGTGTAAATCAATTTTTGAATAATTCTCATCTGAGTAATCACCAACAATAAAATCCTCAAATATAGATTGTTGCATTACTCCAGCTATTACCGCTTTTTGCATTTCGNTTTTAAGTTCTTCAACAGAACCAATACANAGTTCTTCTTTTCCATCTTCAGTTCNCCAAATCGGTAATGGAATCCCCCAATAGCGCGATCGTGATAAATTCCAATCATTTGCGTTAGCTAGCCAATTTCCAAAACGACCTTCGCCTGTACTTTTTGGTTTCCAATTTATCGTTTGATTCAAATTAAACATACGTTGTTTGACCTCAGTTATTTTAATAAACCAAGAGTCCAAGGGGTAATATAAAATTGGCTTGTCAGTACGCCAACAGTTGGGATAACTGTGTTTATACTTCTCAACCTTAAACGCCTTATTTTCAGCTTTTAGCTTAATAGCCAACTGAACATCCACAGATTTTTCCGGTGCTTCTCCTTTTGGATAATATTCGTTTTTTACATATTGTCCAGCAAAATCTGTGACTTCTTTTCTAAAGCGGCCTTGGAAATCTACTAAAGGTACAAGATTGCCTGATTCATCTTCGATTAACATGGGTGGAATCTCAGGAATAGCTTTTTTAGCTACAATGGCGTCTTCAGCACCAAAAGTAGGTGCAGTGTGCACTATACCGGTTCCGTCCTCAGTAGTAACGAAATCTCCATCAATGACACGAAAAGCATGTTCAGGATGTTCATTAGGTAAAGCATAACATAATAATTGCTTATATTTAATATCTACTAAATTCTTTCCTAGGAAAGAATTTGATATGTAATAAGGAATTTTTTTAGCATCAGATATGAATTCCTGCAAAGAAAGTTCAGATTCAACTTGAGTATATTTACCTGTAAATTGTTCTTGTACAAGTGCTTTAGCTAAAATAACATTAATAGGTTTAAACGTATATTGATTAAATGTTTTTATCAAAACATACTCAATTTTTGAGCCTACTGTCAACGCAGTGTTACTGGGCAAAGTCCATGGGGTTGTAGTCCAAGCTAATAAATGAATCGGTCCATTGTTTTTTAATATATTAGGTAGGCTTTCTTCAATAGCTTCAAATTGTGCTACCACAGTAGTGTCTGTCACTTCCTGATAAGTTCCAGGCTGATTCAATTCATGAGAGCTTAGACCCGTACCTGCCTTGGGAGAATAAGGCTGAATTGTGTATCCTTTGTAAATTAAGTCTTGATTATATATCTGTTTTAATAACCACCAAACACTTTCCATATACTTAGGGGAATAGGTAATATATGGGTCATCCATGTTTACCCAATACCCCATCTTTTGCGTTAAGTCGTTCCAAATATCTGTGTAGCGCATAACCGCTTTTCGACAAGCTTTATTGTAATCTTCAATTGAAATTGAATTTCCAATATCTTCTTTCGTAATACCTAACTCTTTTTCAACTCCAAGCTCAATTGGCAAGCCGTGAGTATCCCAACCAGCTTTTCGATTTACTTGAAATCCTTTCATGGTTTTATACCTAGGAAAAATATCTTTAATTGTTCTTGCTAATACGTGATGTACTCCTGGTAAACCATTTGCTGAAGGAGGGCCCTCGAAGAAAACATATGGTTGTTTACCATCACGAGAGGAAATACTTTTTTTAAAAACACTTTGCGCCTTCCAATAGTCAAGCATATTTTTTGCTATATCTGGCAGATTTAATCCTTTATACTCTGGAAATAAAGTATTCATTACTCTTAAATTGAACGGCAAAATTACTAAATTTTGACATAAATAATAGCTCTAAAAAAATGTATTTGAGGTGTCGAAAGTTTTTTTTTAATTTAAACCTGATTTAGAACATATAAATTCAAATACGATTTATAAAATATAAAATATTAAACCAACTTTAATGGTTTTAATTTCTAAAACTGACTGGTTAACAGCAATATCATCAAAAATTGGATTTAACCCATAGTAAATAAAGGCATTCCAGTTGTTATATCCCGCGCTTAATGTAAGCCCATATTGCCATGATCTCAACTCTAAGTCCTTTTCTGTTATTGTTTGATTTTCAGATTGATAAAAGGCACTTGAAGAAAATATATAACTTGCTTTAAACCCAGTGTATATACGCCAAAACTTGTGAGTTTGAGCATTAGAAGTTCTCCAACGAAATTCGAAGGGAATCTCAACAGCATGAAACGAAAACCTGTTCTTTTTATAATTTTGATCTGATTGTAGTTCATAACTAAACACATTATTAATATCAGTACTAATTTTAAGATTTTGAGCATAAATATTTAGTGCATAACCAAGTCCAAAACCTAAAGCTATATTTCGTTTGCAATTAATTGGAAAATCACGGATCGCTCCAATTTTAAATCCAGGAGAAAAATTAGTTTGTGCAAAAGCCTCAGGAACATCAGTAAGAGAGTTGTAAGAAAAACCAAAATAAATTTGATCTTCTCTGTAGAGAGAATCTAAATCTTTAATCANAATATTTTGAGAAATTGAGAATANNGGTATAACGTAAAGTAGACTTAGCAAACACCTTCTCATTATTATAAGTATTTATTTGATCAAGAAAGGGTCTTCAACATAGAATATCTTTTCTAACAAAAATAAATATTGGATTAGTTCATATTTGTTTCAACATCTCCAATACCAGTCGTATAATTAATTTTTAAAGCATTAACTTTACGGAGTTCTTGCTTGACATCACCAACAATACCCATATTAGCGTCTCTATCAACCTTAAGAGCAACAGTAAGGTATGGGACCAATTCCTCTCTTAATGCAGAACGTTCAGCGCTTATAAAAGTACTTACTTCACTCAAAGAGGCAAATTGATCGTTTAGTTGAATTCGTGCTTCAGTTCCAAACTTTTCATAACCAGAGCTAGGTTTTCCCATGTAAATATAACTTACTGGATTTTTTTTATCCAACTTTTCAACTTGATTAGCCACGGGCAAGGCATTTTGAATCTTTAGTGAGTTTTCTCTCATTACAGTAGCTACCATAAAAAAGAACAATAACATGAACACTATGTCAGGCAGGGAAGCTGTGGATATTGCTGGTAATCCTCCGTCTTTTTTCTTTTTAAATTTTGACATATGATTCNCTTTTAATATTAACTTACTGAACTTCAGATAATTTTTGTGGAAATTCAATTTTTATTTGATCTATCAAGGACTTTAACTTCTCTTTATTACCATTAAAACGAGCATCCTTATAGTTTTTTTGCATTTTAGTGAAATTCATATCTCTAAATCCTTTAGTTGGCCCTAGTTCTAAAGCCCGGCGATTTCTAAGGACATTATAAGCCGCTACTAATTCGTTTTGAACGGAAATATACGCTGCATAAGAAGTTTCTCGCTCATTTTTTAAAGAAATAATTGCTTTATCTGGATTGTCTGAAGACTTTGGATTTTTGTCACCTTTACAATAATTACAAGAAGAATCACCATTATTATCAAGAAAAACAACTGCNGCTTCTCTCAAATCAACTACTTCCATGAGTTCTTCTTCAACAAGCAATTGATCTTTTCCGTTTAATAAAACAGTAAAAATATTTTTTTGTTTTATAATTGGTGGATCGATTTCTTCCATNGGTGGTAACTTTCTGTTTATCCCAGAGTCTTTTTCGATTGTAGTAGTTACCAGAAAAAATATTAACAAAAGAAAAGCAATATCAGCCATAGAACCAGCATTAACTTCAGGAGCAGATCTTTTAGCCATAATTATTTATTAATAGATTTTTTTATTCCAAAAAATAACATGATTCCAGCTGCAATAAATGCAAGTATGTAGAACAAAGATAAGCCAGCCCCAACCATTTTAGATTGACTTGTTGAAAGTACAGAACCATCCTTGAGCAATGTTTCATCTCCAGAAGCAAAGAAATAACATATCAGTGTNAGAGAAATAAATACAGTAATAGCTATTAATGTGTTTTTGGATGATGCTGCATTGGAAATAAAGTTTGAAGCAGTAAAAATAACAACTGACATTATTGCTGCTGTTAAAACAAAATAAGCTAAATACATNTATATACCAACACTTGATTCCGATTGGCCTGCTTTTATTGCATCATTGCCAGTAGCAATAATGTTNATAAGAAAAATAATTGAAATAACTCCAATGGTAATAGCAATAATCTTTAATAATTTTTGTAGATCCATAATTATATTATTTCAGTGTTTATTAAAGTTTTTTACTTTTTGTTTTTTACAAGAATGTCCATCAGAGATATAGAAGCGTCCTCCATATTATTTACAATACTATCTATTTTAGCGATTATATAATTGTAAAAAACTTGTAATATTATAGCTACTATCAAACCAAATACAGTTGTTAGAAGAGCTACTTTGATCCCTCCTGCAACAAGNGAAGGNTGCATATCACCTGCAGCTTCAATTTTGTCAAAGGCTTGTATCATACCAATTACTGTACCCATGAACCCAAGCATGGGAGCTAGGGCAATAAAAAGTGAAATCCAAGAAACATTTTTTTCTAGTAATCCCATTTGCACACCTCCATAAGCTACAACGGCTTTTTCCGCAGCATCCAAATCCTCATTAGANCGATCAAGNCCTTGATAAAAAATAGAAGCAATTGGACCTTTAGTATTTCTACAAACTTCTTTTGCACTATCAACGCCTCCACTAGCAAGTGCCTCTTCAACATCATCAATCAATTTTTTTGAATTTGTGGTGGAGAGATTTAAGAAAATAATTCTTTCGATTGCGATAGCTAACCCCAAAATAAGACAAAGCAGAACAATTCCCATGAAACCTGGACCTCCCTCAATAAATCGCTTTTTCAATTCCTGATGAAACCCTAAAGATTCTGGCTGATTACCCAAATCATCGTCTTGAAATACAATTTCAGCTGTATTCAAAGTACTGTTAATAGTCGTATTTGTAGTGGCGCTGGCAGACCCAAATGCCATTGTAAATATAATGGCAAGAATTGGAAATATTTTTTTCATTATTNTGTTCTTAAAATTTATAAAAAGTCTTTTTGTATTTATCGGTTGCTAAAGATATAAAAAAAAATATATTAGAAAAATANATTTTNAATTTCTTAATGTTTATTTGACATTGAANAAGGAACTGATTNCTCACTTGAACCCCATTTAAAATTTGGCCTATTTTGCATAAAAAAATCAATTTCAACTCCATTTAACATACTTTCATGACTAAACCAGTTTTTATCATATTCTTTNCCATCAATTAATAATTTTTCGATATACACTGATTCCTTTTTATTATTCTGTGTATTAATTATGACTTTTTTATCATTTGATAANCTAATCTCCACCCTATCATACATAGGACTGCCAATTACATATTGCCCAGTAACTGGGGCAACAGGGTAAAATCCAATTGATGAAAATAAATACCAAGCTGAGGTTTGTCCATTATCTTCATCTCCACAGTAACCATCTTCAGCACTACCATATAAATTTTCCATTACATATCTAACTTTTTCTTGGGTTTTCCATGGCTGACCTACATAGTTATATAAGTACAAGGCGTGTTGAANAGGCTGATTACCATGGGCATACTGCCCCATTTCTATTAATTCCATCTCTAATATTTCGTGGATTTTAAATCCATAATAACTAAAGTCGGATGTTGGTGGAGTTGAAAATATAGAATCCATTTTGTTAATAAAGGCTGATGAACCACCCATTAAATTTATTAATCCTTGAACATCATGTAAGACTGACCATGTATAATGCCAAGAACTTCCTTCAGTAAAAACACCTCCCCATTTGTCAGCCATAAATGGAGTCTCAAAATCACCTTTTTTTGACTTACCTCTCATAAAATTTACAGAGGGATCGAAAACATTTTTAAAGTTATAAGATCTTTCTTTAAAAATATTAATCTCATTTGATGGTTTATTTAATTTCTCACCTAATTTATAAATACAGTAGTCGTTGTAAGTGTATTCCAGAGTACGTGCCACACTTTCATTAACTTTAATATCAAATGGAATATATCCAAGTGAGTTATAAGCTTTGAAACCNTTTCTTCCCACAGAGCTTAAAGGTCCTTCATTGACAGTGTTCTTTAAAATAGCTTGGTAGGCAGTCTCAATATCAAAGTCTATNTTGCCTTTTATATAGGCCTCGGCTATAATTGATGCAGAATTTGACCCAATCATACAATTNCTATGACCTGGACTTGACCACTCGGGTANCCAACCACTTTCTTTATATGGGTTAACCATAATGCCTTGAATNATTTCACCCATTTTTTCGGGGTATAACAAATTATAAAAAGGGAATACTGCACGAAAAGTATCCCAAAATCCATTATCCGTATAAAGAGGCCCATTTAAAATTTTTCCATTATATGGGCTATAATGTATTTGTTTACCATCCTTATCAAATTCATGAAAAGCGCGTGGAAATAATATTGTCCTGTAAAAACANGAGTAAAACTTNACCATATTATCAAACCTATTTATTTCATCAGCTTCATTACTTGGNGTNATCTTAATTTTTGAGAGTTCGTTATTCCATATTTTTTTTGCATTTAATTTGGTGGCTTCAAAACTTTGGTCTGCAGGTATTTCACGATTGAGGTTTATTAAAGCCTGTTCATGACTAATGAAGGACGATGAAACTGTAAATTCAATTGCACCATCAGTAATGGAATCGTAGCTTACATACGCTCCTACATGGTCACCATTTAACTTATGGTTTTTAAATAATTTCCCAGATCCGTCCCATGTTCCATAGCTATTGAAAGGGGTTTTAAACTCAATTATAAAATAATTTGAGAAATTTTCTGGGACTCCACCAGAGTTGTTTTTTGAAATACCATAGATTGTATTTTTTTNGGAATTTATTTCAACACTTGACCCTTTAAAAAAAGCATCGATGATAATATTTAATTTTTTTTGAGTTCCAGAACTAAGCTTAAAATGGGCCGAACTCCTAGTAGGGGAAACTTCTAGATCTATGTCAGAATCAACAAATTTAACCTTATAGTGATGTGGCTTGACGATTTGGTTCTTGTAGTTTGACTTTCTTTGCTTTTCTAATACTTTAAGTGCTCCTGTTGTTGGCATAACGGAGAACGCTCCGTAATCATTAATCCATGGGCTTGGCTGATGGGTTTGTCTTATCCCGACAAGTCCTGAATTTTTATGTGTATAAATCCAACCATCCCCCATCATTCCAGTTTGAGGCGTCCAAAAATTCATTCCCCAAGGCAAGGCAATAGCAGGATAAGTATTGCCTTTAGATAGTTCGTGAGATGAATCACTACCAATCAAGGGATTCACATACTTAGTAAAATCCTTTTCACTTTGGGCAAAAAAATTCCCATTAAAAAAAATTAGAGAAAATAATACTAAACGCTTCATGTTAAATTTAATATACTATAGATTTTGGTCTGTTTTTATAATCTTTACCAAACTCTCTGTTTGGCGTATCACTCATTACAAATTTTAATTCACCACCATTTGTAATGTCCTTGTGAGTTATGTAAGAATTGTTGTAATTCTTACCATTTAATGATATGGATTCTATGTATATGTTTTTTTCTGAATTATTTTCAGTTATAATTTTAAAGTTTTTATCCCCTTGAAGTTCTATTAAAACTTCATCGAAAATAGGGCTTCCAAAAACATAAGCTCCATTAGACGGATTGACAGGGTAAAAGCCTAATGAAGAAAAAATATACCAAGCAGACATTTGTCCACAATCTTCATTGCCACTGAGTCCGTCTGGCTGGTCATTGTATAATTCACTTAAAATATATCTAACATTTTTGGG
>NZZM01000010.1 GCA_002698705.1 Formosa sp.
TGAGCATATAGAACAGCCTTTGTTCTTAGTTCAGCTTTGATTTTAGGCTTAAGGAACTTATAAAAACTCTAACTGATAAAAAGAAGAAGGGTTAATTGTTACGCTTTAGATAAAATTGTTATGCATTAGATAAATTATGACAATCCACATCAAAAGGACAAATACAATCCTTATGATTCCACCTCGATCTAAAGTGTCCCAACTGCTATTAGCCTTTTTTTTGTCCGATTTATGTCTTAAATTCTTGACCTTATCTTCATACTCCATAATTCAAATATTGTTGTAAAAATCACTCTCAGCCCTTAAAAAAGCGCTGGATAAAGCTGACAGGCTATTAAAAATCCAATTATACCACCTATCAAAATTGAAATTAAAAACACATACTTAAATCGCTTGGAGGCAAGACTCCACTGTGCCCAACGGTTTAAAAAGATAAATTTTTTAGGATAAACATTCTTATCCTTTAATGAACGAAATATCTTTACAGCTTTAAAGATCCACACCATAGCCAAGCCTAAAAAAGGAAATGCAAAAAGGCTATAGACTTTACCCAAAAATTGAGATACAATTACAAGTCCAATTGCCAAAAATACATATGCTATTAAAATCTGAATCCAATAATCTTTTTTTGTATACATAACGTATTTAATAGTTGTAAAACAAAAGTAATAATATTATATTAAATATGCTTTAGTTTCAACAAAGTTTCAATAATTTGGTTTGGAAAAATGCTGTGATTTAAGGCTAAAGGAACTTATAAAAACTTTAACTGATAAAAATAATAAGGGTTAATTGTTACGAGGGTTTAATCAAAAAAATAGTAATCTATAATAAGATATATGATTAGAATTACGACACATAGTATTGTAAAGTCCATATGTCTTTTACCCCTTTCGTGATTCCTTTCGAGATTCTCACGCTTTTTATCCTCATCTTGAGGATAAAATGAGTTAAAAATATTTCGCCAGTTCATTGAATAAGGTTAATTGTTACGCTTGCCAAAATAATAAAAGATAAATTATCAAGAGCAAATAAACCACAGAGACAAAATACTTCATAACCATACCTTAGAACAAGGATATATTGTATTTATTTTTTAATAATAAATAACCAATTATGATAAGTGAAGTTATATAAAATATCATCTTTGGTGTTTTTAACAGTTTAATTGCTTCTTTCTTTTTTTCTGGAGTAAATTTTTTATAAACATCTTTATTTCTCTTGTAAAATAAATAGAACCTCATTAAAACAAGAAAAATTGCGACAGAATATGCAATTGTCTTAAAAGTAAAAGGATCAAATTCCATTATAATAATTAGTTTGAAATCATTTAACTGAATATACTTCAGTTGCTTAACAAAAGTAAAAATAATAATATATAAATAAATAAAAAGTAAATATATATACATAGTAAAATATAGCGAAGCAGTACGTCATATCGTCATGTTTTTATATATTTGTTTAGCATCAAGAACGCAAATGCGTACCAACCGGCACACTCGTTGCACGGTGGTTTAGAATGTGGGTAACACTATCAAAATATCGAGTGATCAATTTCTTTCTTGTTGCAATTGTTTAATATTTAAAAATTGTAACTATGGCAAAATTTAGCGGAGAGGTAACTTTCAAAGTAACATTTAAAGATTTAGGAGTTCCCGTAGGATTTGGAATGACTAATGCAATCATTTTTCATGAATGTGCAACCCAAGTTGGGTTAAACACTCCATGGAGTAGAGTTGAGAAAATTTATAAAAAAGACAAGAGATTTAAAGTTGAGATAATTGACAAAAAAATTAATTTTTAAATTTATGATAGTTTTATATTTCCTATATTTAAGTGAATTATAAAACTATCACTATGAAAAAATTATTTTACTTCTTTATTTTGTCATTATCATTTACATTAATCTCTAGCATTTCTTTTAATGCTAATAATGATTCTTCAATTGTGACCAGCAAATCACAACTTAGTAACGATTCGTTTGAAGTTGCTCAAGATTGGTATGCAACAACTGGAACCACTAGAAATACATATGGGACTAACTACTCAATAAGTATTAGAGTTAAGGGATATGCTGGTTATGGAGGGTGTGTGAGTATTTCAACCGTTCAGGCTAGCTCAGGGGGCAGTTGGTCTTCCGTGAGTTATTACTCAGTTTATGGCGAGGAATGCACTTACTATATTAGTGTTGGCGGACAATCTTATTATTTTTCTATTTAAGTCATAGGCACGTCCTCTTTCTTTTGCTTTAAATTGTGTGTAATCATACTATTTTTAAAGTTTTCTAAACCTTTACAATTAAAACAAACTAATATTAAAAATTAAATAAAATGGAAAATCATAAACAACTCAAGTGGTACCAAAAACCAACTGCTGTAATTATTCTTTTAATATTTTTCTTCCCAGTAGGTCTGTACTTAATGTGGAAGAATGAATTATGGACTAAGAAAACAAGATGGATTGTTACTGGAATAGTTGCTGTAATGGTTATAATTAATAGTGGCAATAATAACAGCGGTATTAGTAATAGCAGCAGCAGCAGCGGCAGTAGTGCAAGCGAGGAAACCTCAAAAAGAGTATATAGACAAGGATACTCTGACGGACAAACGGGATATGGACTACCGGCATCGAGTAGAGCGTCTGCTGACGAATTTTATATGGCACGAGGGTATAATTTTTCAAGCGCAGATTATTATGTCTATAAAATGGGTTATGATGACGGAGTTTATGGAAGAAGTAAAAAATATTAAAATTTGAAACTCTAATTACAAAGAAGTAGCAACAACTAAATGGTTGAAAAAGGAAAAGAATATTCAATTGCTAGGAAAGAACCCTTCATCATATTCTGTTGTTTTAAAAATGTTTGAGAATGGTGTTAATTTTGCGATAATAGGCAAAGAAATCTTTAGACAATAATTAATAACCCCACAACTTCAATACTGTGGGGTTTTAATACTTTTTATAGTTCATTTTTTCGGTCAATTATCTCTACTTGTACAAACGCTTCTCATTTTATTAAGTTAGGATTTCAGCTTATCAGACTTAGATTCTTTGAAGAGTTTATCCTTTAATATGACAAATAGAAATATCACAATTAAAACCGGAATTATAGTTGGGTATGAATATAAAAAACGCATTACATAATCTGAATTATTAACATCAAAAAAAGTCTCAACTGGTGATGGAGTAGTTTTACCTAAATAGGAAAATTCAATTACAGGGGGAACAATAATTGCCATAACTGCATAAAAAGGCAGCCAATTGTAGGAGCTTAAAAACCTGTTAATTTTATTCATTTGTTTTCTTTTTTGGTTTTTCTATAAATAATCTCAAATAACCCACCAATAACAATAAATGCAATAATGCGCTCAATTAGACTTAAGCCGATATATCTTCCGCCTAAAACTACAAGTCCTCCAATTGTAAAGGTCAATACGTTATAAATTTTTTTACTCAAAATTTTGATTTATTGTATATATCGAACAATGACATTGATATAAAAATAATACACATACTTATTATGTCGTTTGCCTCATTTAATATTCCATAAATCAATCCTGCTAATTGAAGAGCAATAACAATAATATGGAAAACTTTAATTTTTTTCATTTAGTTTAAAATAAGTTATCAGAATTAGTTGTTTATCAAAACTAATAAAACTTTGAATAACTAAACTTAATATAATTTAATCAAGTTTGTTGAATTGTTTGTTCTTGCATAAAGATGATTAACCTTTTTAGTGTGTGAATGTTATTGGATGATAATCATCATTTAATTGTGCTTCTTCTGCTCATTGACTTTCAATATAACATTTTAGATATATAAGATTTGTGTTTTTGTTTTAAAATAGGGGTAATTGCTACAAGCGAACATTGATTAAAGTGACAGAAAAAATAGTTTTTTCATTAGTTTAATTTTAAATTGCAAAAAAAAAGTGATAAAACGTATTTAATATAGATTTTGGGTTCATCAATTTTTAAATCAGTTTTTGGATTTAAGGAATTTTAAATAAACTAATAATTTTCGTTTTTAGATAAAAATTAATAGAATTGGATATTTTTTTAAAATAAAAACATTTATCTAAAGTCTTTTTGTGGAGTATTTTTGCACAAAATCTACTTATGGACTTAGATGAAAACAAATTAGAAGAAATCATAGAGTTAATTAAGCTAATTGTTAAAGATGACATATTTCTGCGTGAATCACTTGTTAATGCTAAAGAAACTCCTTTTTACTCCAAGGATGAATTGCAGCAAACATTAAAAGAAATTACATCATCAAAAATGAAAAAAATATTCGAAAAAAAAATAATAGAATATAATAGTGACAGAAAAAAACATTTAATGGAAAAATATGGAAAGTTTTTTTTAAGTGATCGGCTTATCCGATCTACACTTAACGGTTCTGATTTCCTCAAAAAAAAGCATTCTGTGTTTAAGAAATATTACTGACGAACAATCATCAAAAAATAGTACCACAATAATTTATTACTCAATCCTAAAATATCCTAAAAAAATCCAAGTTAAGCTTCAATTATGCTCCATGTGTAATATGTTAAGTAAAAAAATAATTTTTTTCCTATTTCTTTCAAATTTTTGTTTTGGGAGCTCAAATTATCAAATTAAAAGCATTAAAACAGACAAGATCTTCTATAATGTAATATTGAATGATTATGAAGTTTATGTGAGCTCAAATCATGGAATATTTGTGGTTGACCCCTCTGGTTTTGATCTTATAATATATGACAAATCAGTTAAGGGGAAAATACACCCAGACCTTTCAAAGAATTTGAATGGTCTCAAGCTTAATTTTATAGATTCTCCAGTTCTAATTCCTGAGCCATATTCAAGAACAGTAACTGATTTCGCGTACAAAGGAAAATTCTTATATGTTGTATCAAAAGGAGACTTGATTATTTACGAGTCTACGGCATATGAGTTTTATCCATTTGGGAGTGTTCGTTCAATTTCTGAAAACAGTGTTGGTTCTTATAGCGGTATTTTTATTAATGAAAAAAAACTAAAAAAACCTGGTTATACTGACGGTCAAATAAAAGAATTTGAAGAGACTATATTTATTTGCTATAATGGGATTGCAGAATTTAATGATGGTCAAGTAAAATTTTTGTACAATAATGATAATTCAAAATTTAGTAGCGCTAAATATGGAACAATTTTAGATATATTCTTAATTGGAGATTCAAAATATTTAGCCATTTCCTCAAAAGGAATTTACCATTATAATTATAAATCTAATAGTTTTAACTTAATCTATTCTGTTGAAAAAAAAATTATCCCAATAAGAAATAAGATAGAAAATCGGATTCAAAATAATAATGAGTTTCATTTTATTGATAATAATAAATATCTTTCTATTGAAACCAAATCTTTAACAGCTAAAGTTTTATATAACAACTTTAAATACAAATCTTTAAAAACCAAAGTTTTATATGACAACTTTAAATACAAATTAACTGATATTATAGAATGTAGTAATGATGGAAATATATATTATGGTATTTCGGAGAGTAACTTATTACTAAAATTCAAAAGATCTATAAATGGATTGGAGTTGATTAATTCTTACCCTTTGATTTCAAAACCACATACAGTAGCCGATTTTAGAGATTTAGTATTCATTAGTAGCAATAATGGTCTTAGCATACTACTCAAGAGTACAGAAGAAATTTTTGATAATGTAATATCCGACGAATTCAATAAATCTGCAGTGTACAAAACGAAAAATAAAATCAGTTTTGGAAGTATTCATGGGGTTTATAAAATTGATAATATAACTGATTTTAAAAAAAATTTGATATTGCAAAATTCAATTCAAACCAATAATCAAAGTTATAAAAATGAGATTTTACTTATATTTTTATCTTTAATTATTACATTAATAATCTATAAATCAACTGGTAATAAAAATTCACTTAACGTGGATATTGTAAAAGAAATTAAAAATTTTATTAAAGAAAACTTAGCAACTGTAACTTTAGTTAACATACAAGACAAGTTTGACATAGATTACAATGCATTAAATAATTTACAAGAAGATTTTAGCCCTGCTAAATTTATAAAACAGAACAGAAACATCAAGGCAAGAGACATGTTTATAGAAAACCAACCAGTCTCAAAAATTTCTTTGATCACTGGCTACTCTCAATCATATTTAATTAAAAATAAATACAAGTTCTTAAAAATAACAAGCACGACTTAGCCATACATAAACCAATGCGAGGAACTTCTTTTATTCCTGCTATTTCTAACCCTCTTAAAAGTTGTTTAAAAAACATTTAAACTTGAATATCCCTAGAGGTTTGTAGCTTAGATAAAGGCCCTGTTCACCACACTTTGTTTATTATTACAATTAATGGCCTAAAAAGTATTTTAAAATTTGTCTGAGCGACTTCTGGGTGTTGATTCCCGAGCAACTTGAAACGTGATAGGTAAAGAATAAGGAACAATAACTGGTTTACCATTTTTAGTCCCTGGTTTTATTCTTGGCAACATATTAATTACACGAATTGCCTCTTTTTCCAAACTAGGGTGTGGTCCTCTTGAACGTACATCTACTACATTTCCGTTTTTGTCAATTTTAAAGATTACACTGATGCGTTGTATCCCAGATAACCCTAAATATTTGGCTATATCTGTATTAAAATTCCACATAATAAATTCGGAAATTTTATTAGACATACATTTACGATTTTCAGAATTAGAACGTTTTTTACATCCTGGATATAATGGGACGATTTCAATTTCTGATTTGGAATTATCCTCAACAGTTTGCCCAAAAGAACAAATAAAGATTAGTAAAGTAGAGAGTAAGATTATTTTTTTCATTTAGACAGAGCTCAATTTTGAGTTATTTTAATAAGAGCTTATAAAAGTTGTTTTTTATTTTCAAAATATAGGTGCTTTTTGGTAAGTGTCCTACATCTATTTTTGTGATATTAGTATTCAGTTTTCCAGTAATTATTTCTTGGCCATTAATAGAAAAAATTGAAAAACTCTTGCTTACTGTGAGATTTGATTTTATTATTATTTGGTCCTTAGCTGGGTTTGGATAAAAGACAACACTATTTAAACTACTACTGTTGTCTGATAGGTTAGCACATGTAATATTTCCATTTAAACTAAAATTTGAAACAAAACTCCAAATTTCCTCCGTTGCATTAATATCCATATTTCCAAATGTTCCTGGCCAATCATGTTCGCCACCAATAACTTTTAACTCTTCCACATATGTACAACCCTCTATTGTTGACCATGAGTATCTCTCAACAGTTGAGCCATCTGAGGGCACTATATTAGGAAGATTTGTCAAAATAGGCTCAACTTCACAGTTATTATAGTTTGCCCAATAATTTGTAATTTCTTCAACGGACATATAATAAGGCTGCAACCCATTGTACATAGAGTGCGGATTAAAGTCGGCAGTTCCAGCGATTAATAACACGGCGGTAGGATGCATAGGAGAGCATGGCCCTAAGTTATAATAACTATCGCGAAATGAATCAACTAACATGCTGCCAGAAACTGATGAAATTGCTGCAATCCTACTATTCAATCTACAGGCAAGCTCATAAGAGAATATTCCTCCCTCTGAATAACCACAAGCATAGACTCTATCATTATTAATTAAAAATTCATTGTTTAAAGTGTCAATAATTGCTTCAACAAAAAAAATATCGTCGTGTGAAGTAGGTGCCTTGTGTATCCAAGCATTACTTCCATCTTGAGGGTCAATGGCTGCTTGAGGATATACAGCTATGAAGTTTTCACTCTCCGCCAATTCACTAAAATCATTAATAGCAATGTGACCACTTGCAGTACCACCTCCTCCGTGAAAACTAAAAATTAAAGGAACAGGCGTAAGTCCGTTATAAGATGAAGGCACATAAATTGTATATTCCCTATCAAGGCCGTCAAATGTAATATTAAAACTCTCGAAATTTTGAGAAAGAAGAACACCTACATTAGTAATAATCAACAAGGAGATTAAAAAAAATTCTTTTTTCATTTGAACGAGTTAACAAAGATTGTTTCAATTGCTTATCAAAAGTAAAAAAAATTTTAATAAAGCTTTTNATTTTTTGATAAACATATATTGATTTCTATTGTCAAGGACAGGGGATTTCTGTCAAACTAGCTCTTGGAAGGGATATAGTTTCGGTGGGCTCATTTGGATCTAGAACTTCCATTTCCAAAATATTACCTCCGTTAGTGGCGGTGAAGGTTGTTAAGACTGTAGATTCAACATCGGTTTCACTAATAGCAAAAATATCACCAGAATTAATAAGGATTGTAATCTCTGATCCTTCAGAATCAAAAACATCATTAAGATATAAACATTCAGAAAAATTTTGACCGTTNAAACTAACAGAAAAATTAAAAGTGATGAAACTCGATAAATCATTGTTAAATCTCACATAAGTTTCACCGGCTTCTCCACTGTCATCTAAAATTTGCCAAATAACACCATCATACCTTTCCAAAAAAGTCTCCTCAATTAAATCATTATCATCACTACTGGAGCTATCATCACTACTACAAGCGAAGATTAATAAAATGGAAAATAAAAGTAATTTTTTCATGATTTTAAGTTGTAATTATTTTCCACGACCAGCTTTTCTTACAGCTGTAGTTTTTCGTTTGTTCTGGGTGTTAAATTTCGGCTTACTTCCTTTTGATTTATCGGCTTGTTTTAAAGTTTTATTCCCAAAAAATTTACTGCTCATAACAAAATAGTTTAANTCAAAAGTACATAAAAGAAATGTTTTAAAAGGGNATTTTAGGGAATTTCAACTCTAGAATTAAATGTTATTTTAAATTCCTTAATTTATTTCTAAGCTTTTTGAGTTTCATTTTCCTCCACCAGGTTTTATTCTCATTTCCCTGCTCNTCAGATCTATGAATCTTTTTATTAAGTTTATTTATTTTTTTATTTACTGACGATTCGTTGCTATTTTTCATATCTACCAAAAATANTAAAANTTTTNATAAGTAAATTACTACCTGATATAGTTACCCTACCTCCAATTCTGGGGTATCCTNTCATCAATAAAGTTGTCTCAAATGTATCTTCTTTAAATTTAACAGCCTTTATAAAGGAATAATATTCAGGGGGAGGTGTTATATTTTTTGTAATTATTTCCCCCAGTTTTTTATCAAAAGTAGATTTTTTTGTTTTGTCTGGAATTCTTAAGCAAATCTTGTNATCAAGATCAATAAAACAAATATAATTTGAAAGATGCTCTTTTCTCCCACTTCTTCCTTTATCGCCCTGAACAATTAAATGAACCATATNTTTAATTTCATGCCAATATTTTGTAGATATTTTTAGTGGAATTAAGTTTATATATTTTACAATTCCCTTATTGTCCGCTGAATATTTACTAAAGCAAAGGAAGTATGCCATTAATGTTAATACAATAAAAAATATTATATCATTTTCAAATCTATTAACACCCCATTTGTTTATTNATATATAATAATNANCAGGGATTAATATATAGAAAAAAAACCATATGGGTTCAAATANTACTACAGTTCTACTTTTGATAACGATTAATTTAGAATTGAGAGTATGTTGCCTTTTTTAATCCTGCAGGGATTGAGAAATCAAATTCTATGGCTCTAGACATAAATAATCCATAAATTTTATTTTCTGGATCAATCCAAAAATGAGTATTATGGTAGCCGCTCCATCCATAAGATCCTACCCCGGCGCCTGTTCCATCAACTTCTTGATTTTCAAGCACACTAAATGTAAATCCCATGTAGTAGCCTGCCAAAGCAGGAAAGACACCAGGTTCATTTGGGTCAGGATATCCGTTTGTATATTTAGAGGTCATAATATCAATACTTTTGCTTGATAAAATTCTTTGATTTTCAAACACACCGTCATTGACTAACATTTCGCAAAATTTTGAGAAATCTCTCATTGTAGAAACAAGGCCCTCCCCTCCAAAATGAGCTTTATTNTTCTCCATATATGAATATCCATCAAGTGCAGCAGTATAACCATCTAAATTNTATTCTGTTTGATTAAATCCAGAATTGGGTTTAATATTCACCCTCAGTGGTTGAAGCCTTAATCGATCATTTTCAGAAAGATGAAATTTAGTTTCATCCATACCAAGTTTATCAAAAATATTTTCTTTAAGAAAATCGTAGAAACTTTGGCCTGATACAACTTCTATAAGTCTTCCTAACAAAGCTTGATTTAGGCCATATGAGTACATAGTGCCAGGCTCAAACTCAAGGGGTTGTTGAGCTACTGATTTTGAAAATTCATCAAGGTTTGTAAATCTTGATGTGTTAATATATGCAGGATATAGATTTTTATGCGTGGCAGTCAACCAATTTTCTCCATTCTCTAAGTAATAAACATATCCAGACCTGTGAGTTAATAAATGAATTATTTTTAATTCATTATCACAGGGATATATTCCTTCTGGCCCCTTACAATTTATATCTTTAAACTCAGGAAGGTAATTATGTAGTGGATCATCCAATTCAAAAGAACCTTTTTCATGTAAAATCATTGTTGCTACAGTTGTAACTGTTTTGGTCATTGAGTGAATTGCAAATATTGTTTCCTCGTCGATATCCTTGTCACCAACTGCATTAGAGTTAATAATGTTATCGTATAATATTTCCCCGTCTTTATAAACCTTAAAAACATTTGAACCTGTAAGCCCATTAGAGACAAGGCTATTTTGAAACGATTCAATAGGGCTATTAATTTTTTTTGATTCGGTATTATTACATCCGAAACTGATTATTGATAGTATTATTATAAGTAGTGAATTTATTTTCATGATATATATTTCTTTTGAATCAAAAGTAAAAAAAAAAATTAATTTTCTAGTTCTAGAAGTCTTTAGAATTTCGTTTTGACTGTAAGTAAATCCAAACCCCAGTATATAAAACACTCATAAAAAGCAGCGTGTATACAAATACAACTATTTGTTGTTTACTGTCAATCAAGAGTTTTGATATTGTAAGAGTTTTAGAATTCAAGACCACTAAAGTTAAAGCACAACTTAATGATGATATAATTATAACAAAATGTGTCATTTTTTTCATTGATTAAACATACAATATTTTAATAAGATTCTTATTTTTGTTATTGGATATTTAATCATTATTATCAATCTCATATTCTAAAATATGTTGATCAGTTCAATAAAATCTCAAATTGAATTAATTAACGAAAGCTCAATTAATTCTGAGCGACTAGAATTGTTACAAGCGTTAATTAACTACATACAATCTAAGACAACCTCAAATCAAGATATTAGGCTAAACTTTATTTGTACTCACAATTCTAGAAGAAGCCATCTTTGTCAAGTTTGGGCTCAAACTTTATCTTCTTATTATAATATTAAAAATGTTTTTTGCTACTCTGGCGGAACTGAAATCACGTCGTTATTTCCAGCCGTAAATAAAGCCCTTATAAACTCTGGGTTTAAAATAGAGCCAACAAGTCTAACTGACAACTCAGTTTATTCTATTAAGTTTTCAGATGTTGAACCTCCTATTTTAGGATTCTCTAAATTGTATAATGATAATTTCAATCCAAGTTCTAAGTTTGCAGCTCTTTTAACATGCACTAGCGCTGATAAGGGCTGTCCATTTATAAATGGCGCCGATGTTCGTATTTCTATTCCTTTCGAAGACCCTAAACTATTTGACGGGACACCACAACAAGATGATAAATACTTACAGCGAAGTCTGCAGATAGCCACGGAATTAAAATATGTATTTTCAAAAATAAATCAATAATTATGGCAAAAAAACAATTAAGTTATCTTGACAAAAATCTTACATTATGGATTTTTATATCTATGGCTATTGGAATAAGCATAGGTTATTTCTTTCCTAATGTCCCAGAGCTAATTAATGGTATGAGTAGCGGGACTACTAATATTCCAATTGCTATTGGCCTAATTGTAATGATGTACCCACCCCTTGCAAAAGTAAATTATGCTTTATTACCTAAGGTCTTTGAAAACACTAAAATTTTATCCATTTCACTTCTATTGAACTGGGTTATTGGTCCTATTCTAATGTTTGTTTTGGCATTAACCTTTTTAAGGGATTACCCTGAATATATGGTTGGTCTGATTTTAATCGGTTTAGCACGTTGTATTGCTATGGTCTTAGTTTGGAATGATCTTGCTGAGGGGAGTAAGGAATATGGAGCTGCACTGGTCGCTCTAAACAGCATATTTCAAGTCTTTGCTTATAGCTTTTATGCTTGGATTTTTATCACCATTCTACCTCCTTACTTTGGTTTTGAAGGCGCTATTGTTGATATTTCCATTGGGGTTATTGCTGAGAGTGTTTTTATTTATTTGGGTATTCCATTTTTGTTTGGAATTTTAAGTCGTTTGGTTTTGGTCAATATTAAAGGGGAAGTATGGTATTCAAACCAATTCATACCTAAAATATCTCCCTTAACACTAATTGCTTTGTTATTTACTATAATAGTAATGTTTTCATTAAAAGGTGAGCTAATTATTGAAATTCCGATGGATGTTTTAATAATATCAGTCCCTTTACTTATATATTTTCTACTGATGTTTGTAATTGGCTTTTTTATAACCAAATTTGCAGGCGCTGATTACGATAAAACAACTTCTGTCGCATTTACAGCTGCTGGGAATAATTTTGAATTAGCTATTGCAGTAGCTATTGGAGTTTTTGGATTAAATTCTGGACAAGCATTTGCTGGAGTTATAGGCCCATTAGTTGAAGTGCCTGCCTTAATTGTGTTAGTTCGTGTATCTTTTTGGTTTAGAAAAAAATATTTTAAAGGAATCAGAAATTGATTTTAAAAGATCCTTGGGTTCAATGTTTTTTAATCCGTTTTTTTAATTCAAACAAAACTAATAGATTTACTCTTTTAAATCGGGATGTGGCGCAGTCCGGTTAGCGTACACGGCTGGGGGTCGTGTGGTCGCAGGTTCAAATCCTGTCATCCCGACAATTTCAATTAAAGAATAATTAATTAAATTTACCATCAATTATTTCATCTAATTCTTTAATAAACAACATGTTAATTCATTAAATAAAATTAATAAAGTGTTATTTATATTAGTTCTTTAACAAAAAATATTAATTTTGTATGCAAGGCAATACATAAAACTATCATTTTGAAAACAAATAGATCAAACTGCCCCCTTACTAGAGCCTTAGATATTATAGGCGATAAATGGTCCTTACTCATAATTAGAGATATTATTATTATGGGAAAAAAGACTTTTACTGAGTTTATGAAATCTAAAGAAAAAATTGCCACTAATATTTTAGCAAATCGTTTAGAGTTATTAATTAAACATGAATTATTATCTGTAACAAAACTACCAAATGATCAAAAGACCAAAATTTACTATTTAACCGATGCGGGTCTTGATCTTTATCCAATTATCTGTGAGTTAATGAAATGGAGTGATAGAAATTTAAATAAATCTTTTGGTCCAATTGGCTCGAAAATNCTTGACGATTTACAGACTAAGCCTAATNATAAACTTATTGCAGAAGCAACATCCTCCTATCGCTCTTCACGTCAGGAAATTTTAAATGCTATTAAATAGCAAATTATAATATTTTATTACTTGTTTTAATCCTCTGTTTTTTTTCAGTAATTTGCTATTATTTCCCAAACTTATGAAAAAGTTATTTTTTTTAATACTTACTTTTCTTGTCACTAATTCTTTTGCACAAATTTTAAATCCTGTAAAATGGGAAATTCAAATAGAGGCCATATCAGAATTTGAATACGATGTTGTTTTTACAGCAAACATTGACAGTAACTGGGCAATTTACTCGCAATTTTCTGATCCAAATCAAGGACCACTGCCAACTATTATTTCTTTTGATAACTCATCNTCTTACGAGCGAGTTGGATTATTATCTGAAAAANATTTAAACAAAGAAAAAAAATACGATTCTATATTTGAAATGGTAGTCTCAAAACTTTATGATAAAGCAGTGTTTAGTCAACGCGTCAAAATAATTGAAACTTCGCAAAGGTTTACTATCAAGGGCAATATTGAATTCATGACTTGTGATAATACAAGGTGTACATATGAGCCTGAGAATCTATTCAAATTAGATTATGATCCAATTAAAGGACTCGGTTTAGACAGAGAATCTCAAATTCAAGCCGTTAATATTGATGCCAATGCCAATATTTTACTTTATGGTCAAAACCCCAGTTTTAGCATCTCAAATAGTGATTGTATAGATGGGGTTTATTCCAATCTTAACAATAATATAAAAACAACAAAATCTTATTGGAATATCTTTATTCTTGGTGTTTTTGGAGGATTTCTTGCCTTATTAACCCCCTGTGTTTTTCCAATGATCCCATTAACTGTTAGCTTTTTTACNAAAAAAAATGATGATTCTTCATCAAGAAAAGGTTTATATAAGGCAATTTTATATGGGTTTTTTATTGTATTAGTCTATTTGATTTTAAGCATTCCATTCCATTTATTAGACTCTGTAAATCCTGATATATTAAACGAGATATCTACTAATGTTNGGTTNAATATTTTCTTCTTTTTGATTTTTATAATTTTCGCTTTTTCTTTCTTTGGCTATTATGAATTATCCTTGCCTTCAACCTGGACAACATTCACAAGTAGGGGTGAAGGAATCGGTGGTATTTTTGGTGTTTTTTTCATGGCTCTAACTTTATCTATTGTATCATTCTCTTGTACAGGCCCGATTCTTGGGTCTCTTCTCGCAGGGTCATTATCTGCTGATGGTGGAGCTTGGCAACTCACTGCTGGGATGGCTGGTTTTGGAGTAGCTCTAGGCTTACCCTTTGCCCTTTTTGCAATGTTTCCAAATATGATAAAGTCACTTCCAAAGTCTGGAGGATGGCTTAATACAACAAAGGTCATACTAGGATTTTTAGAANTAGCTTTGGCATTTAAATTTTTATCCAATGCTGATTTGGTNCAGCACTGGGGCTTATTGAAGATTGAAGCATTTCTTGGGATATGGGTTTTAATATTTTTATTCTTAACATTATATATTTTTGGGAAAATAAAGTTTCCGCATGATTCCAAAATTCAAAAACTTTCTTTTTTTAGATGCTCTTCGGGATTTTTAGTTCTTGCATTTGTGATTTATTTAGGGTCAGGATTTAAAGTCAATCAAGAAACAAACACCTTTACTCCTCTTACATTTTTGAGTGGATTAGCCCCACCTGTTGGATACAGTTTTTTATATCCAAACGATTGCCCAAATAATTTTGAATGCTTTAAAGATTTTAAGCAAGGAGTTTTACATGCAAAAAGTGTTAATAAGCCTATTGTATTAGATTTCACAGGATATGCATGTGTTAATTGCCGAAAAATGGAAGAGCATGTCTGGCCACTNAGTTCTATCAAAACTTATTTTGAAAAGGACTATGTCCTTATATCATTGTACGTAGATGATAAAAAAGAATTACCAAAGGAGCAAAAACTAACCGTTGAAAGAGTTGACGGAAGTACAAGAAATCTCAAAAATTATGGCCACAAGTGGGCACATTTTCAAACCGAGTTTTTTCGATCGAACTCTCAACCCTTTTATGTATTGTTAAGTCCAGATGCGAATACTGTTTTAACCCCCCCAATAGGATATACTCCCAATCCTGATAATTATGAAGCCTTTTTAAAGTGTGGATTGGAGGCCTTTAAATCGTTATAAGTTTAATTATTTAAAGCTATTAGCACATTATTTTACTAAATTTGGAATACTTTAAACTNAACAAATGATTGAAAGCTTCTTGAAATTCTTTGAACTAGGGCTATATCATATCCTCAACTTTGATGGATACGATCACATCTTGTTTGTAATGATTATATCTATTCCTTTTATATTTAAGGACTGGAAGNATCTTTTAATTTTTATTTCTTTATTTACTCTTGGGCATTCGATAAGTTTACTGCTGGGAGTCTATGACATTGTAAACCTAAATGTAAATGTTACTGAGTGGTTAATACCAGTTACAATATTTTTTACAGCCCTTTATAATGTATTTACAGCAGGAAAGTCTAACTACAGGCATTCTTATTTATTATATGCAGTCATTTTATTTTTTGGTTTGGTTCATGGATTAGGTTTCTCCAATGCATTTAAATTGTTAGTTAGCACTAAAGAAAGTACATTTATGTCAATTATTGAGTTTGCANTAGGGNTTGAAATAGGACAGCTTATTATTGTAATATGTGTGTTGATTTTTAATTTTATATTTCAAAATATATTTAGGTTTTCTAGAAGAGATTGGGTCTTAGTTATATCTTCTATTATATTGGGATTTATTATGCCATTAATTTTCAAAAGCCCTTTATTTTCTTAAATTAATAATTGCAATTAAGCAATAAACGNCTTATATTCATCAGCCTTTTTAAAAATAAAAATGTCTAATACTAAACAATTAAAATACGATAAGGCTTATTTAAGAATGGCTAAAGAATGGGCTAAACTTTCCTATTGTGATCGCAGACAAGTGGGTGCTATTATTGTCAAAGACCGTATGATTATATCAGACGGTTATAATGGGACACCTACAGGATTTGAAAATATTTGTGAGGATGACCAGGGGTATACTAAATGGTACGTTCTTCATGCAGAGGCAAATGCTATTCTTAAAGTTGCTGCATCCACACAGTCATGTAAAGGCGCGACGCTCTATGTTACATTGTCTCCGTGTCAAGGATGTAGCAAACTGATTCATCAGGCAGGGATAAAAAGAGTGGTCTACAGCACTCAATATAAAGATTTATCAGGTGTTGAGTTTTTAGAAAAAGCAGGTATTGAAGTCCAATTTATTTCAATTTAAGTTNTCTTTTTCACCAATTTATCTACTTTTTTAGCTAATCTCAAAGCAGTAGCAATTAGTATGGCACACGCTGCTGAAATAGTAGTAATAATGGCTGTAAAGCTGTTACCTTCTAGCGGAGTTTCAAAATTAATTTTGGTGATATTAAATATTAGAACCGCTAATGCTAATACTGATATGATGTAAGTTGCTAATTTCATAAACTATAATAAAAATTTAATATTAGAGGTGAATAACTTAACAGCAATTGCCAAAAGTACAACTCCAAAAACTTTACGGGTAATATTAATACCGTTTTGACCAATGATTCTTTCAATTTTTATGGATGTTTTAAGCACTATAAAAATTACAATTACGTTTACAATAACTGCAATAATTATATTTTCAGTTTGAAATTCAGATTTTAAAGACAATAAAGTTGTGAGGCTTCCAGGCCCTGCAATTAAAGGAAATGCAAGCGGAAACACTGTGGCATTCANAGAAGATTCTTCATCTTGTTTGTAAAGGGTGATCCCTAATATCATTTCAAGGGCAATAAATAGTAAAATAAATGCTCCTGCTACGGCAAAAGAATGTACGTCGATTCCTACTAATTTTAAAATACTATTTCCAACAAACAAAAAAATTATCATAATCAAACCTGCAATTAGTGACGCTTTTTCACTTTGTATATGTCCAGCTTTTTTTCTTAAGTCTATAATTATTGGAATATTTCCAATAATATCAATAACCGCAAAAAGCACCATAAANGCTGTAAAAATTTCTTTAATATTCAGACTCATGACTTGATTTATTTCTTATTCAAAGGTCGATAAATTATTTATATTAAGAAAAAGAAAAGGATTAGTAATTTCCTTAAAATTTTAACCTAAAATAGTATATTACAGCCATGTTTCAATTAGGAAAGACAATTGTATCAGAGGCTATATTAGACAATGAATTCGCATGTAATTTAAGCTCTTGTAAAGGAGCTTGTTGCGTAGACGGAGATTCAGGAGCACCTCTTGAAAGACAGGAGACAGAAATATTACAAAAAATTTATCCAAAACTAAAGGAGTTTTTAACACCTGAAGGGCTTGAGGCTATTGATAAACAAGGGGTCTATGTATCCACGAAACAAGGAGATCTTGAAACCCCTTTAATTAATGGTGCTGATTGTGCTTACGTTATTTATGATGATAAAAAAACAGCATTATGCGGAATTGAAGAGGCCTACAATCAAGGTGTAATAGATTGGAAGAAACCTGTTTCATGTCATTTGTATCCGATCAGAGTTGTTGATTACAGTGAATTCTCTGCGGTTAATTATCATAAATGGGAAATATGCGATACTGCATGTAGTCTTGGAAAAGCATTAGAATTACCAATATATAAATTTGTGAAGGAGGCGCTTATTAGAAAATTTGGGGAGCAATGGTATAGCGAGCTGGAAGCTATCGCTGACAAGCGTAAGTAATATAAATTTTATTTATTTCTATATTTTTTTTCTGACAACCATGTTTTTTTAATTTTTTGCGTTTGAAATTTTTACGAGAGAAATTATTTTTAACCTATTGATTATTAATTATTTGAGTTTTCAAAGCTAGGATTTTTTTGTAGGAAAAAACTTACTTGTTGTTAAGAACTTAGGTGCAATGTTTATAAAAATGACTTTTATTTAAACTAACAATTTTAAATCTTTGTTAAGCATAAATATATATTGATTTATATATTTATTTAAATCAAACCAAACAATGCCACTAACAACAAAGCCTATTTTAAAATACAGCAACATTCCATTTGATGTATTTTCTGTCCAGCACCATAATACTTTGGAGCGGCACAATAAAGCAGAAGCTAGCTTCTGTATGGCCGAAGAACTGGACGGCTAGACAACTTGATTTACACCAGAATTTAAAAGACTGACTTTTATATTCAGTAATAGAACTAACCAAGATATTTAAAATTATGATTATAGAACACATAATTAAGAGAGACTTCAGCACTAGCCCTTTCCAACTAGAAAAGATTACTGAAGCTACTAACAAAGCAATGAACGCTGTTGGCGTTGGTAATGAGCAAAATGCACAGGACGTTGCCTTATCAGTTTATCAAAAATTATTGAGTCGGAAAAAGGACCATCAAGGATATATTCCTACAATTGAGGAGGTCCAAGATATTGTAGAGACTCAATTAATGGAAAGTAACTTCCCTGAGGTTGCTAAGGCATATATTCTTTATCGTAACAAAAGAAGTAAGGAAAGACAGTCTGATATTTTTGAAAAAAGAATCAACTTAAAACCATACGAATATCCACAGCTTTATGAGTATGTTCCAGCCATAAGGCATTCTTATTGGATTCATACGGAATTTAATTTCACAAGTGATATTCAAGATTTCAAATCCAGGCTTTCTGATTCTGAAAGAAGTGCAATCAAAAACACTATGTTAGCAATTTCTCAAATAGAAGTAGCTGTCAAATCTTTTTGGGGAGATCTATATCACAGAATTCCAAAACCAGAAATAGGATCTGTAGGGTCTACATTTGCTGAAAGCGAAGTTCGTCATGCAGACGCCTATTCTCATTTATTAGAGATTCTTGGGCTAAACACAGAATTTAAGGAGCTAAAAAAGAAACCTATTATTATGAAAAGGGTTCGATACTTAGAAACAGCACTTAAAAATTCAAAGAGTGATGATGATAAGGAATATGCTGAATCGATTCTTCTTTTCTCATTATTTATTGAACATGTTTCGCTCTTTTCACAGTTCCTAATTATCATGGCTTTCAATAAGCATAAAAACATGTTGAAGGGTATTTCTAATGTGGTAGAGGCCACTTCCAAGGAAGAGCAAATCCACGGTGATTTTGGTATTGATTTAATAAAAATTCTTCAAAAAGAACACCCAGAGTGGTTTACACCAGAATACCACAAAAATATCCAGGACATTTGTAAAGAAGCTTTTGAGGCAGAGAAAGATGTAGTGGATTGGATTTTCGAAAATGGGGAATTAGACTTTTTACCTAAGTCCGTAATTAACGAATTTTTGAAAAACAGATTCAATAATTCTCTTGAGAGTATTGGAATTGGTAAAGTGTTTGAAATAGATCAGAATCTAGTCTCAGAAACCGAATGGTTTGATGATGAAATTATAGGAACTAAACATGGAGATTTCTTCGTAAAACGATCCATCAATTATAGTAAGAGAACTCAAAGTGTAACTAGTGACGACCTATTTTAGAACATGCAGAAAAAACTAACCACCAAGCAGGAAAAAACAAATCCACACCAAGATTTAATTCAAGCCAGAAAGAAATCAAAAGATACAATGCATTTATCTAATGAAAAATCATTTGAGTGGCTGAATGACAATAGCAGAAAGTTTCTAGCTGCAGGATATTTGGGTGACGGGGTTACAGCAGAACAGCGTATCTCCAACATTGCAAAACGAGCAGAAGCAATGCTTGAAATGCCAGGATTTGCTGACAAATTCTATTATTACATGTCGCAAGGATATTATTCATTGGCATCCCCTGTCTGGTCAAACTTTGGAAAAGAACGAGGCTTACCAATTAGCTGTTTCGGTTCTCATATTGATGACGATATTGGAAATATTTTGTATTCCCAATCTGAAGTGGGTATGATGTCTAAACTAGGAGGAGGAACTTCNGGTTATTTCGGTAAAATCAGAGGAAGAGGTGCAGCAATAAAAAATAATGGTGAAGCTTCTGGAGCAGTTCATATTATGAGATTGTTTGAATCAATGGTAGATGTTGTAAGTCAAGGATCAGTAAGACGAGGCCGTTTTTCTCCTTATTTGCCTATCGATCACGCAGACATTATGGAATTCTTAGAAATAGGTACAGAAGGCAACCCTATTCAAGAGTTAACTCATGGAGTTACTGTAACTAACGATTGGATGCAGGAGATGATTGATGGCGATGTTGAAAAGAGAACGGTTTGGGCTAAGGTTTTACAAAGTCGTGGAGAGATGGGTTACCCTTACATTTTCTTTACCGATAATGCTAATAATGGTGCTGCTGATGTATACAAAGATAAGAAACTACCAATTTACGCTAGTAATTTATGCACTGAAATAATGTTACCGTCTGACCATAACTGGTCTTTTGTTTGTGTTTTGTCAAGCATTAATTTACTGCATTATGATAAGTGGAAAGATACTGATGCAGTTGAAATCATGATTTATTTTTTAGATGCTGTAATTACAGAGTTTTTAGAAAAACTAGAGTCCTATAAAGACTCCCCTAATTTAGATGACCGACAGACGTTTTTATTTATGGAACGCGCATATAATTTTGCTAAAGAAAATAGAGCATTAGGTATGGGAACATTAGGATGGCATTCTTTGCTACAGTCTAAATTACTCCCTTTTGATAGTCAGGAAGCTTACAGTTTAAATACCGAGGTTTTTAAAACTTTAAAAGAGCATTCGTACAAAGCTTCTGAATACTTAGCTCAAAAATTTGGAGAGCCGAAAGTTCTAAAAGGTTATGGAAGAAGAAATGCAACTTTGAATGCAATAGCACCGACCACATCATCGGCTTTTATATTAGGTCAAGTATCTCAAGGAATAGAGCCCATTTGGTCTAATATTTATGTAAAGGATATTGCAAAAATTAAAACTACAATCAAGAACCCTTTTTTGACAGCACTTTTAAAAGAAAAGGGGATGGATACTCCAGATGTATGGAGAGATATAAGGGACAGAGATGGTTCTGTTCAACACCTTGAGTTCTTGTCAGAAAATGAAAAAGAGGTATTCAAAACTTACTCTGAAATTGATCAATTGGCAATTATTTATCAGGCTGCTAACAGACAGAATTACATAGACCAAGGGCAATCCCTAAACATCATAGTACATCCAGATATGCCCACTAAGGATATCAATAAGATTCATGTGACCGCATGGAAGCTTGGGCTGAAGTCACTATACTATCAGCACAGCATGAATGCCGCCCAAAAGTTCAAACAAAAGAAAGAGTGTACAAGTTGCGAAGGCTAATTAAACATTTGTAATAAAAAACAAAAAAACCCTTTCATATGAAAGGGTTTTTTTATGGGTTGTGGGAATGTTTTAATCCAATGACTGGTTGTATTTAGCATTGTATTCTTCAACTAAGCCAGCTATCGCATTCATTAAGTCTTTGGTCTCTATGAGCAAACTGAAATAGAGGGTTGTATTCTTTGGACTGGAATCTTCGTTTCTGGTTCGTAATACTTGACTGTCTATATTTCTCTTAAGTGAAACATCAATCGCTGTCTTTTGTTCCACAACATTACTGCTTTTATCAAAGGCTTGGATTTCAAAAATATGTTTGGTCTCTTCAAAAAAGTGCTTAACTGTTTGACTGATTTCACTTAACTCTTTTATCTGATTAAATTTTAATTTTTTGTGATTGTTGTTTACGTGCTTATGACTCAATTTGGTAATATAATTTAAAGACTGTGTCATATCTTGAAGCGATCCCAAAATTTGAATGTAGAAATTACTTGCACCGACACTCGAGTCATCTAAACTTCT
>NZZM01000011.1 GCA_002698705.1 Formosa sp.
TATAGAGTTTTCTTTAATGTCTTCATGAAATTTATCTAATTCTTCTAATGTAGGCAGTTGACCAAAAACAAGTAAGAATGCTACTTCAAGAAAGTCTGCCTTCTCAGCAAGTTCTTCAATAGAATAACCACGATATCTTAAAATCCCTTTTTCTCCATCTAAAAATGTTATAGCACTCTGGCATGAGCCCGTGTTTTTAAAACCAGGATCTATGGTAATTAAACCTGCTGAGGAAGTTCTAAGACTGCTAATGTTTATAGCTTGTTCTTGTTCAGTTCCATGGATAATAGGAAAGTCGTAAGTATTTCCATTGATTTCTAAAGATGCTTTATCTGACATTTAGTATAGTAAATTGAAGTGAGATTTATCATACAAATGTAATAAAACGCCTTGATTTTATCAATTAGAAAAACAGTTTATTAAGATTTTAAAACAAAATACTCTCGCTAAACTTGAAGCTACTTTAAAAAATTGTTTGAAGAATTTTATTTTATCTTAAAAGCATTGTCTTGAGGGTAATACGCTTCACTGCTTAATTTTTCTTCAATACGCAACAATTGATTGTACTTAGCCATACGATCACTCCTAGAAGCAGAACCTGTTTTGATTTGCCCAGTAGTTAAGGCTACAGCTAAATCTGCTATGGTATTATCTTCTGTTTCTCCAGAGCGGTGCGACATAACCGAAGTGTAGCCCGCTTGGTGAGCCATATTAACTGCAGCAATAGTTTCTGTCAAGGTTCCAATCTGATTTACTTTAATTAAAATAGAATTAGCAATATTATTTTCAATGCCTTTAGAGAGACGTTTCACATTAGTTACAAATAAATCGTCTCCAACAAGTTGAACTTTATCACCTATTATTTCAGTTAAATACTTCCAGCCATCCCAGTCGTTTTCATCCATACCATCTTCAATGGAAATAATAGGATATTTTTCAGCTAGTTCGGCTAAATAATCTGCTTGCTCATGACTGGTTCTAACTTTTCCCGAAGGCCCCTCAAATTTTGAATAGTCGTATTTGCCATCCTCATAAAATTCTGCAGAGGCACAATCCAAGGCAATCATTACCTCATCACCTAGCGAATATCCAGCATTTTTTACGGCTATTGCAATGGTATCAAGTGCATCCTCTGTTCCGTCGAGCGTGGGAGCAAAACCACCCTCATCTCCAACAGCGGTACTCAAATTTCGGTCGTGTAAAACCTTTTTTAGGTTGTGAAAAATTTCAGTCCCCATTTGGATGGCATGGGTGAAACTTTTGGCTTTCACGGGCATGACCATAAATTCCTGAAAGGCGATGGGTGCATCACTGTGCGATCCACCATTAATAATATTCATCATGGGTACAGGCAATGTTTTGGCGTTTTCTCCTCCAATATATTGGAATAATGAAGTTTTGGAAGCAGCAGCAGCGGCTTTTGCTACAGCTAAAGACACTCCTAAAATAGCATTCGCACCTAGTTTTGATTTGTTGGGAGTACCGTCTAAATCTATCATGGTTTTATCAATAAGTTCTTGTTCAAATACCGAAAGGCCTTGCAGTGCATCGGCAAGAATAACGTTGACATTTGCAACCGCTTGAGAAACTCCCTTACCCATAAATGAGGAGCCACCGTCTCGAAGCTCAACGGCTTCATGTTCCCCTGTAGAAGCACCTGAAGGGACAGCAGCTCTTCCAAAAGAACCATTCTCTGTAGTAACATCTACCTCAACAGTAGGGTTTCCTCTAGAATCTAAAATTTGTCTAGCATGAATTTTTGAAATAGCACTCATTGTGGCAGAATTTAAATGTTTTAGGAATGTAAAAATACAAAAACAAAACCTTTTTATACGTTATGAATGACTAAATGATTATTTGTCAAAACATGACATTTTCGATTAATTTAGATATTAATTTAATTACAAGATATTTTTATTTTAAAAGTGCAATAAACTGATCGAATAAATATGAGGAATCATGTGGACCAGGGCTTGCTTCTGGGTGATATTGAACAGAAAAGCATTTTTTGTTTTTCATTGCTAATCCAGCAACAGTGTTATCATTAAGATGCAAGTGTGTGATTTCTAAATCTGGGTGGGCTTCAGCTTGAGTTCTTTCAACGGCAAATCCATGATTTTGGGAAGTTATTTCACCTTTTCCTGTAGTAAGATTTTTAACAGGATGGTTGATCCCACGGTGACCGTTATGCATTTTATAGGTTGATACGCCATTCGCAAGTGCTATGACTTGGTGGCCTAGACATATACCAAAAAGGGGAAGGTTTTTTTCAATAACTTTTTTAGCCAATGTCTGAGCATGTAGAAGTGGTTTTGGATCACCAGGGCCATTAGAAAGAAAATAGCCGTCAGGATTCCATGATGTTAAATCCTCAAAAGTAGCATTATAAGGGAAAACTTTTATATAAGCATCTCGTTTTGCGAAGTTTCTCAAAATATTTTTCTTAATTCCTATATCTAAAGCTGCAATTTTATAGCTTGCGTTTTCATCGCCAAAATAATAAGGCTTTTTTGTTGAAACTTTAGAAGCTAGTTCCAGGCCTTCCATCTTTGGAAATTTTGAGAGTTTTTGTTTTAATTCTTCTAATTTATCTAAATCGGTAGAGATAACAGCATTCATTGCACCATTTTCACGAATGTAACTTACCAAGGCCCTAGTATCAACATCTGAAATTGCAAACAGATCGTTAACTTCAAAAAAGTCCAAAAGGCTTCCGTTGGAATCGACACGGGAATAGTTGTAACTAAAGTTTTTACAAATTAAACCTGCTATCTTAATAGTATCTGACTCAGCTTCAGAATTATTAATACCATAGTTGCCTATGTGAACATTAGCAGTAACCATTAATTGACCAAAATATGAGGGGTCTGTAAAAATCTCTTGATAGCCAGTCATTCCTGTATTGAAACAAACTTCGCCAAAAGCGGTTCCTTCTTTTCCAATGGCTTTACCATAAAAAATAGTACCATCAGCAAGAAGAAGAATGGCTTTTTTTCTAGACTTATATTTCATAATAATTAGATAGTTATACTACAAGAACAAAATTGCATAAAAAAAAGGATAAACTAAAAAAGATTATCCTTAATATTTCAAATGATTATTAACATTTACTCTTCTTCTTGTGAAGTTTTTGGTGATACACTAACTTGGTCTTTTATTTTACCTCCACGTCGGCTTCTTCTAGTTGTTTTCTTTTTTGGTTTATCTGCATTGTAAATCTCATTATAATCTACAAACTCAATCATGGCCATGTCTGCATTATCACCAAGTCGGTTTCCAAGCTTTATGATTCTTGTATATCCGCCAGGACGATCTCCTACTTTAACAGCAATATCTCTAAAAAGGATCCCTACTGCTTCCTTTTGGCGTAACTTGCTAAAAACAATACGACGATTATGTGTACTGTCTTGTTTTGATTTAGTAACCATTGGCTCAATAAACTGTTTTAGTGCTTTTGCTTTAGCAACAGTGGTGTTTATTCGCTTGAACTCAATAAGTGAACATGCCATATTAGCCAGCATTGATTTCCTATGAGCTGTTTTTCTTCCTAAATGATTTATTTTTTTACCGTGTCTCATTTCACTTTATATTAACCATCATCTTGCTTCTACCTAAATAAATTGGGAGCAAAATATGATGCATTACTCTTTATCTAATTTGTATTTACTAAGATCCATTCCAAAGCTTAAGCTTTTTGCACTTACCAACTCTTCAAGCTCAGTAAGTGATTTCTTCCCGAAATTCCTAAACTTCATTAAATCATTTTTATTAAATGACACAAGATCACCAAGTGTATCAACCTCAGCTGCTTTCAGACAATTAAGAGCACGAACTGACAGATCCATATCAACTAATCTAGTTTTAAGTAATTGACGCATATGTAAAGATTCCTCGTCGTAAGTCTCTGTTTGTGCAATTTCATCAGCTTCTAAAGTTATGCGCTCATCAGAAAACAACATGAAATGATGAATAAGAATCTTAGCTGCTTGGGTCAATGCATCTTGGGGATTGATTGAACCATCAGTAATTATTTCAAAAACAAGCTTTTCATAATCAGTCTTTTGCTCGACACGAAAATTCTCAACCCTGTACTTAACATTTTTTATAGGTGTGTAAATTGAATCAGTGAAAATAGTTCCTAATGCAGCAGAAGCTTTTTTATTTTCTTCTGCTGGGACATATCCTCTACCTTTATCTATTGTTAGTTCCATTGAAAGGTTAATCTTAGGATTCAAATTACAAATAACTAAATCTGTATTAAGAATTTGGAATCCAGAAATAAATTTTTGAAAATCTCCAGCAGTAATTTTTTCTTGATCAGAAATAGAAATAGAAACAGATTCATTGTCTACTTCTTCTATCTGTCTCTTAAAACGAATTTGCTTTAAATTTAGAATAATTTCTGTGACATCTTCAACAACTCCATTGATTGTTGAAAACTCATGTTCCACCCCTTCAATTCTGACTGAGGTGATTGCAAATCCTTCTAAAGATGATAATAACACCCTTCTGAGTGCATTTCCTACTGTTAAACCATACCCTGGTTCTAGGGGTCTGAATTCGAATTTACCATCATGATCAGTGGAATCGATCATAATGACTTTATCGGGCTTCTGAAAATTTAAAATTGCCATATCGGTTTGTGTTTCAGTTAATTATTTAGAGTATAATTCAACTATGAACTGCTCATTGATTTTTTCTGGAATCTGAATTCTTAATGGTACAGATACAAACGTTCCAGTCTTTGTATCATTGTTAAATGTAATCCACTCATATATAGCAGATGTATTTTCTAAAGAGTTATTTATAGCCTTTAAAGATTTTGATTTTTCACGAACTGCAACAACATCTCCGGCTTTTAATGAGTATGAGGCTATATTAGTAAGTCTACCATTGACAGTAATATGGCGGTGAGATACCAATTGTCGAGCGCCACTTCGGGATGGTGAAAGTCCCATTCTGTAAACAACATTGTCTAGGCGGGACTCACAAAGTTGGAGTAACACCTCACCTGTAATACCATCAGCAGATGTAGCCTTTTTAAATAAGTTTCTAAATTGCTTTTCTAATATTCCATAGGTGTATTTTGCCTTTTGCTTTTCCATAAGTTGGATAGCATATTCCGATTTTTTACCTCTACGACGGTTATTGCCATGTTGTCCAGGGGGATAATTTCGTTTTTCAAAGGACTTGTCTTCACCATATATAGCTTCGCCAAATTTCCTAGCTATTTTTGTTTTGGGACCAGTATATCTTGCCATTTTTTTATTTTTTAGAGACATTGGTGATTAAGATCTTAATCTAATTTTCCGCCAATGTGTTTTTCTCAGTTACTATACTTTTATAATTTTTATATTAAACTCTACGTCTTTTGGGTGGCCTACATCCGTTGTGAGGAGTAGGAGTTACATCTATAATTTCTGTAACCTCAATACCTCCATTGTGAATACTTCTTATAGCCGATTCACGACCGTTACCAGGACCTTTAACGTAAACCTTCACCTTTCTAAGGCCAGCTTCCTTTGCTACTCCTAAAGCATCTTCAGCAGCTAATTGAGCAGCATAAGGTGTATTCTTCTTAGAACCGCGGAAACCCATTTTGCCTGCAGAAGACCATGAAATTACATCGCCTTTTTTATTTGTTAAAGAAATTATGATATTGTTAAAAGAAGCAGTGATATGCGCTTGTCCGCTAGCTTCTACAATTACTTTTCGTTTTTTAGAATTTGACTTTGCCATAACACTAATTATTTAGTTACTTTTTTCTTGTTAGCAACTGTTTTTCTCTTTCCTTTTCTTGTTCTAGAATTATTCTTAGTTCGCTGTCCGCGTAGAGGTAACCCTGACCTGTGGCGGACTCCCCTGTAACATCCAATATCCATCAAACGTTTAATATTTAATTGTGTCTCAGATCGCAATTCTCCTTCAATCGTATATTGACCTATAGCGGTACGAATATTTCCAATTTCTTCATCTGTCCAATCTGACACTTTTGTACTTTCATCAACTTTTGCCGATGCTAAAATTTCTTTTGCACGACTACGGCCTATACCAAAGATATAGGTCAATGAAATAACGCCTCTTTTTTGTTTTGGGATATCTACCCCTGCAATTCTAGCCATAATTATCCTTGTCTTTGTTTGAATCTAGGATTCTTTTTGTTAATAACATAAAGTCTCCCTTTTCTCCGCACTATTTTACAATCTGCACTTCTTTTTTTAATGGATGCTCTTACTTTCATCTTTATTATTTTTTTTAATATCTGTAAGTTATTCTCGCCTTAGTTAAATCATAAGGGCTCATTTCTAATTTTACTTTATCTCCTGGTAAAAGTTTAATATAATGCATTCGCATTTTGCCAGAAATATGAGCAGTTACAATGTGACCGTTTTCTAACTCCACACGAAACATGGCATTGGATAATGCTTCTATTATGGTTCCGTCTTGTTCTATCGCTGCTTGTTTTGCCATTTTTATATTGATTTTCTATTTTTACCAGTTTTCATTAAACCATCATAGTGTTTGTTTAAAAGGTATGAATTTATTTGCTGCATGGTATCAATTGCAACACCGACCATTATCAAAAGGGATGTACCACCAAAAAACAATGCCCAACCAGCTTGAATATTCATGATTTGAACAATAATAGCTGGAAAAACAGCAATTAATGCTAAAAATATAGAACCAGGTAGTGTAATTTGAGACATTATTTTATCTAAAAACTCTGATGTTTCGGTTCCTGGTCGGATTCCAGGGATAAAACCACCACTTCGTTTTAAATCATCAGCCATTTTGTTGGTTGGAACAGTTATGGCAGTGTAAAAATAAGTGAATATGATAATTAGTAGACCAAAGACAATATTATACCACAAACCAAACATACTATTACCACCAAAATTTGCAACTAACCATTGTCCAATAGAAGAGTCTTTGAGTACATCAAGCCCACCAATAAGTCCAGGTACGAACATAATAGCTTGGGCAAAAATAATAGGCATTACACCTGAAGCATTAAGTTTTAGTGGGATATATTGTCGTGATCCCATAATATTTTTCTCATAGCTGCCAGTGGTCGTTCTTCTAGCGTATTGAACAGCAATTCTTCTGACGGCCATAACCAACATTACAGAAGCTAGAATTATAGCAAACCAAATAACTATTTCAATTAAAATTTTTATCAAGCCCCCTTGTGATTGATTTACAGCTGAATCAAATTCTTGTGCAAATGATAGTGGCATTGTGGCAATAATACCAACCATGATTAATAATGAAATACCATTACCAACTCCTTTGTCAGTAATTTTTTCACCCAACCACATTGCAAAAATACAACCAGTGACTAAGATTATAATTGATGAAACATAAAACACACCGCTTTGTCCTAGGGTGAAGGCTTGAGTTCCACCCATGAGACTTGGTAAACTAGCCAAGTAAGCAGGTGCCTGTACTAAGCATATTCCAATGGTTAACCAACGTGTAATTTGTGTGATTTTCTTTTGTCCACTCGCGCCTTCTTTTTGAAGTTTTTGGAGGTAAGGAATCGCAATTCCCATTAATTGAACAACAATTGATGCAGAAATATAAGGCATAATCCCCAGAGCAAAAACAGAGGCTTTGGCAAAAGCACCACCTGTAAAAGCATTTAAAAGTCCTAGTAAACCAGAGTCTGTATTTGAGGCTAATGAGCCGAGTTGAGAAGCATCAATCCCAGGGAGAACAACCTGAGCTCCAAAACGGTAAACCAATAACAGTCCTAAGGTTAAAATAATTCTATCCTTGAGCTCTGTAATATTCCAAACGTTTTTTAATGTCTCTATAAATTTCATCCTCTTTTTTTAGAGTATTATTGATTCGCCTCCAACAGCTTCGATTGCCGCTTTGGCATTCGCGGTGAATTTATGGGCTGATATTTTTAGCTTAGCTTTTAATTCGCCTCGTCCTAATATTTTTACTAATTCACCCTTACGAGCTAATCTTAATTCAATTATTGCGTTAAAATCAAGTTTTGATTTAATTTTTTTATTATCAACCAGAGATTGTATAGTATCAAGATTAATCCCCTGGTACTCCTTTCGGTTGATGTTAGTGAAACCAAATTTTGGAACTCTACGTTGAAGTGGCATTTGACCACCTTCAAATCCAATTTTTCTGGAGTATCCAGAACGTGACTTTGCCCCTTTGTGTCCACGCGTAGACGTCCCACCTTTACCTGAACCCTGACCTCTTCCGATTCTTTTTCCTTTGGTTTGAACAGAACCTTTTGCAGGTTTTAAATTACTTAAATTCATTTTATAACTTTAAAATTTCAAGCTTCTTCAACAGAAACTAAATGTTTTACTTTTGTGACCATACCTAAGATATTAGGAGTGGTTTCATGCTCTACAGTTTGACCAATTTTCTTAAGACCAAGTGCTAACAATGTCAGCTTTTGTCTTTTAGTTCTGTTAATTGCACTTTTTTGTTTTGTTATTTTAATTTTCTTCATAAAATAAAATTATCCGTTAAAAACTTTTTCAAGTGAAACACCACGATCACGAGCAATTTTTTTAGCATCTCTTAATTGCAAAAGAGCGTCAAAAGTAGCTTTTACAACATTATGAGAGTTTGAAGATCCTTGAGATTTTGACAATACATCATGAATTCCAACAGCTTCTAAAACTATCCGGACAGCACCCCCAGCAATAACACCCGTTCCAGGTGCTGCGGGAATCAAGTTTACTCTAGCGCCTCCAAACTTTCCTTTTTGTTCGTGTGGTAGTGTTCCCTTAATTATAGGAATACGAACTAGGTTTTTTTTAGCGTCTTCAACAGCTTTGGCGATAGCACTAGCTACGTCTTTTGATTTTCCTAATCCATGTCCGACTACTCCATCTTCGTTTCCAACAACAACGATTGCTGAGAATCCGAAGGCACGCCCACCTTTGGTTACTTTTGTAACTCTTTGTACTCCTACCAATCGGTCTTTTAATTCTAAACCACTTGGCTTAACAAGTTCTGTGCTTTTGTATTTTTGATACATATTTTTAAAATTTAAGTCCGGCTGCTCTTGCGCCTTCTGCTAATGATTTTACTCTTCCATGATATAAATAACCGCCTCTGTCGAACGAAACCTCATTGACACCTGCTTTAATGGCTTTTTCTCCAACCAATTTCCCCACAAGAGCAGCAACCTCAGTTTTTGTCCCTTTTTTAGAACTCAACTCTTTGTCTCGCGATGAAGCTGCAACAATTGTTACTCCATTTATATCGTTTATCAATTGAGCATATATTTCATTATTACTGCGATAAACTACTAAACGTGGTTGAGATTGAGTACCAGAAATAGTCTTTCTGATCCTGTTTTTTATGCGTTGTCTTCTTTGTGTTTTCGTTAGTGCCATAAGATTTTAATTGTTATGCTGATTTACCCGCTTTTCTTCTAATTTGTTCACCGACAAATTTAATTCCTTTGCCTTTGTAAGGTTCAGGTTTTCTGAACCCGCGTATTTTTGCAGCGACTTGTCCAACAAGTTGCTTGTCAAAAGAGAACAATTTTACAATAGGATTTTTTCCTTTCTCGCTAATGGTCTCAACTTTTACTTCTGGAGCTATGTCAAGAACTATATTGTGTGAAAAACCTAAAGCTAAGTCAAGTTTATTACCTTGATTTGTAGCCCTATACCCAACACCTACTAGCTCTAATTCTTTAGTCCAACCTGTACTAACCCCTTGAATCATGTTACTGACCAAGGCTCTGTATAAGCCATGCTTGGCCCTGTGATCTTTATGGTCTGAGGAACGCTCTACAGTTAAGATATTATCTTTAATAATGAATTTTACTGAGGAATATTCTTGAGCCAATTCACCAAGCTTTCCTTTAACTGTAATAACAGTCTCTGTAATATCAATACTGATATTTTCCGGGACTACAATTGGATTATTTCCTATTCTTGACATTTTTAATTCTTTAATATTAGTAAACGTAACACAAAATCTCTCCACCAACATTTTCGCGCTCTGCTTTCTTTGCAGTCATGACTCCATGTGAAGTTGAAACAATTGCAATACCTAGACCATTTAATATTCTAGGCATTTCGTTAGAGCTCGCATATTTACGTAAACCAGGTTTACTTATTCTTTGAATTTTCTTAATGACAGATTCTTTAGTGTCATTTGTATATTTAAGGGCAATTTTAATACTCCCCTGACTACTAGAATCATCAAATTTGTAACTTAAAATATATCCTTGATCGAATAATATTTTAGTCATTTCCTTTTTCAAATTAGAAGCAGGGATTTCAACTACCCTGTGGTTTGCACGCACTGCATTTCTTATTCTTGTTAAATAATCCGCTATTGGATCTGTATTCATAATTAATGATTTACGGTTTTGGTTTTCTATAAAGAACCTAAAACCTGTTTATAATATTATCCTTACCAGCTAGCCTTTCTTACTCCTGGTATTAACCCTTTGTTAGCCATTTCCCTGAACATAACTCTAGAAACTCCAAATTGGCGCATGTAACCTTTTGGTCTACCAGTTAATTTACATCTGTTATGCATGCGAATTGGAGATGCATTTTTTGGTAGTTTTTGAAGACCTTCAAAATCACCTGCATCTTTTAATTTCTTACGTTTTGCCGCGTATTTGGCAACTACTTTTGCTCGTTTAATCTCGCGGGCTTTCATTGATTCTTTAGCCATAATTAGTTCTTTTTAAATGGTAATCCAAGTTCTGTTAATAATGATTTTGCTTCTTTATCAGTTTCAGCATCTGTAACAAACGAAATATCCATTCCTGATATCTTATTGACTTTATCAATGTTAATTTCAGGAAAAATAATTTGTTCTGTTATTCCTAGATTATAATTTCCACGCCCATCAAAGCCATTAGCCTTGATTCCACCGAAATCTCTAACTCGTGGTAATGCAGATGTTACAAGACGGTCTAAAAATTCATACATGCGATCTCCACGAAGTGTGACTTTTACTCCTATTGGCATTCCTTTTCTTAATTTAAAGGACGCAACATCTTTTTTTGATATAGTGGCAATTGCTTTCTGTCCAGAAATAGTTGTAATTTCATCAACAGCATGATCAATTAATTTTTTATCAGCAACAGCAGCACCTACTCCCTTAGAAATAACAATCTTCTTTAGTTTAGGTACTTGCATAATATTATTGTAACCAAACTCTTGTGTGAGTGTGGTAATAACTTTACTTTTATATTCTTGTTTAAGTCTTGGTATATACGTCATAACTACTAAATTACTTCGTTAGATTTTTTAGCAAATCGAACTTTTTTTCCATCTTCAATTCTATATCCAACTCTAGTTGATTCTCCTTTAGAGTTAAAAAGGGAAAGATTAGAAATTTGAATTGCTGCTTCTTTTTCAACAATACCCCCTTGAGGGTTTTGAGCATTTGGTTTCATATGTTTTTTAATCATGTTAACGCCCTCTACGATAGCTTTGTTTTTTTGATTAATTATTGTCAGTACTTTACCTTCAGAACCTTTGTGGTCCCCAGCAATTACACGAACTGTATCTCCTACTTTTATTTTAAGCTTTACCATTTATACTATTTTAGAGCACTTCTGGTGCTAATGAAACAATTTTCATGAATTTTTTATCTCTTAGTTCTCTTGCTACTGGTCCAAAGACACGTGTTCCGCGCATTTCACCATTTGCATCTAGAAGAACACAAGCATTATCATCAAATCTGATGTATGACCCGTCTGGGCGTCTTACTTCCTTAACAGTTCGGACCACTACAGCTGTTGAAACAGCACCTTTTTTAACATTACCGTTAGGGGTGGCCGCCTTGACAGAAACCACTATTTTGTCTCCAAGAGACGCATACCTACGCTTTGTACCGCCAAGAACACGAATTGTTAAAACTTCTTTTGCTCCAGTATTGTCAGCTACCTTTAATCTTGATTCTTGCTGTAACATAATTATTTTGCTCTTTCTAAAATTTCTACTAATCTCCAACACTTGGACTTACTCAAGGGTCTAGTTTCCATGATTCTTACTTTATCACCTTCGTTACAATCATTTTTTTCATCGTGCGCTACATATTTTTTTGTCTTTAATACAAACTTTCCATACATAGGGTGTTTAACTTTTTTCACTTCTGAAACCACAATAGATTTCATCATTTTGCTACTTGTAACAGTCCCTATACGCTCTTTTCTTAAATTTCTTTTTTCCATCTGTATAACAATTGCAATTATTGGTCTTCTCTTTTAGTTAATTCTGTGGCCAATCGAGCAACGCTTTTTCTAACCATGCGTAGCTGGATTGGGTTTTCTAATGGGGATACAGCGTGAGTCATTTTTAAATCTGAAAACGCTTTTTTCAATTCACTGAGTTTTTCATTCAGCTCAGTAGTTGATAATTCTTTAATTTCTGATTGTTTCATATTATCAATTAATTAGGCCTCGTAATCTCTTGCAATTACAAATTTAGTTTTAACAGGAAGCTTTTGTGCGGCTAGTCTTAAAGCTTCTTTAGCAATATCAATAGGAACACCACCAACTTCAAATATAATTCTACCAGGCTTTACAACTGCAGCCCAATATTCAACAGCTCCTTTTCCTTTACCCATACGAACCTCAAGTGGTTTTTTAGTGATGGGTTTATCTGGAAATATTTTAATCCAAAGTTGACCCTCTCTTTTCATGTAACGGGTTGCGGCGATTCGAGCAGCTTCAATTTGGCGAGAAGTCAAGAAATTAGAATCTAATGACTTTATCCCAAACATTCCACTTGAGAGGCGATGACCTCTTCCAGAGTTGCCTTTCATCCGTCCCTTTTGGACTTTACGAAATTTTGTCTTTTTTGGTTGTAACATTTTTATTTATTTAAAAAATTACTTTCTACGTCTATTTTTTTGGTTAGAACGTGAACCACGATCACCTTTTTTGGATAAGCCAACTAATGGAGATAATTCACGTTTACCATAAACTTCTCCTTTCATAATCCATACTTTAATTCCTAAACGTCCATACGTTGTGTGTGCCTCAACTAATGCGTAATCTATATCAGCTCTAAAGGTGGATAATGGGATTCTTCCGTCTTTATAATGTTCATTACGTGCCATTTCAGCTCCGTTTAAACGGCCACTAATTTGGATTTTAATTCCTTCAGCATTCATTCTCATGGTAGCAGAAATAGCCATTTTGATTGCTCGTTTATAAGAAATACGATTTTCAATCTGACGTGCAATACTAGCCGCTACTAAATGAGCATCAAGTTCTGGTCGTTTAATTTCAATAATGTTCAGTTGAATATCCTTGTTTGTTAGCTTTCTTAGTTCTTCTTTAAGTTTATCAACTTCCTGACCACCTTTTCCAATGATAATTCCTGGACGGGCAGTGGTTATTGTAATAGTTACGAGCTTTAATGTTCTTTCAATAATTACTCGAGAAACACTTGCCTTAGCTAAACGAACGAAAATATATTTTCTAATTTTGTCATCTTCAGCAAGTTTATCTCCGTAATCATTTCCCCCATACCAGTTAGATTCCCATCCTCTGATAATTCCTAACCGATTTCCTATTGGATTTGTCTTCTGTCCCATTTATTATTTACTTTCTATATTATTTTTAGCTCCAAGAACAACTGTTACGTGATTGGAACGTTTTCTAATTCTGTGTGCACGACCTTGAGGGGCAGGTCTTAACCTTTTAAGCATAGTACCACTGTCGACTTTAATCTCCTTTATGAATAATCCTGAATTTTCAATATCAGTTTCCTCATTTTTAGCTTGCCAATTAGCAGTTGCCGATAGTACAAGTTTTTCTAAACGCCTTGAAGCCTCTTTTTGACTAAATCTTAAAATATTTAAGGCTTTTTCAACCTTTTCTCCACGAATTAAGTCTGCTACTAGACGCATCTTTCTAGGAGAGGTAGGGCAATTGTTGAGCTTCGCAAAAGCAATTTGCTTTTTATCGGCTTTAATTATTTCTGCCATTTGTTTTTTTCGACTTCCCATAGCGTTTATTTTTTACCTTTATTTTTGGCACCAACATGTCCCCTAAACGAACGCGTTGGAGAAAATTCTCCAAGCTTATGGCCAACCATGTTCTCTGTAATATAAACAGGTACAAATTGACGACCATTGTGAACTGCGATAGTTTGACCTACAAAATCAGGTGTTATCATACTAGCTCTTGACCAGGTTTTAATGACTGTCTTTTTGTTAGCCTCTACATTGGCAGAAACTTTCTTTTCTAATTTATAATGAACGTAAGGTCCCTTCTTTAATGATCTTGACATATATTAATATTTATTTCTTTCTACGTTCTATAATATATTTATTACTAGCTTTAGTCTTAGAACGTGTTCTATAACCTTTGGCGGGGATTCCATTTCTTGAACGGGGATGTCCACCAGACGACTTACCTTCACCACCACCCATTGGATGGTCAACAGGGTTCATAACCACTGGTCGAGTTCTTGGTCGTCTTCCTAACCACCTAGTACGTCCCGCTTTTCCAGAGACTTGTAATTGATGATCAGAGTTAGATACAACCCCAATAGTGGCATAACATTCTAATAATAAAAGCCTTGTTTCTCCTGATGGTAATTTGACAGATGCAAATTTTCCGTCTCTAGCCATTAGCTGTGCAAAAGAACCAGCGCTTCTAGCTATTACAGCACCTTGACCAGGCCGAAGCTCTATGCAAGATATTATTGTACCTAGAGGTATTTGACTTAACGGCATTGAATTTCCTATTTCGGGTGCAATATTTTCAGTACCAGACACTAGACTTTGTCCAACACGTAAACCACTTTGGGCAATTATATAACGCTTTTCACCATCTTGATAATTTAAAAGTGCGATAAAAGCTGTTCTGTTTGGATCGTATTCAATGGACATTACTTCAGCTGGAACTCCATTTTTGTTACGTTTAAAATCTATCACACGGTATCGCTTTTTGTGACCACCCCCTTTGTACCTCATGGTCATTTTACCTTGACTATTTCTACCACCTGAACGTTTTTTTGGAGCTAAAAGACTTTTTTCAGGTCTATCAGTAGTAATAGCATCAAATCCATTAACTACTCTAAATCTTTGTCCCGGGGTAATCGGTTTTAATTTTCTTACTGACATTTCTAATTATATATTAGCGTATAAATCAATTGTTTCACCATCTACTAGTTGAACAATTGCCTTTTTTGTAGCGTTTGTTTTACCGTGTTGAATACCTGATTTGGTATATTTAGTTTTTCGGTCTGGACGGACATTTATTGTACGAACTTTTTTGACTGAAACACCATAAGCAGTTTCAATTGCTTTTTTAATTTCCACCTTATTTGACTTAGTATTCACTAAAAAAGTGAAACAATTTCTCAACTCGGTGTCGAGAGTTGCTTTTTCTGTTATGATAGGTTTAATTAAAATACTCATTCTATTATTATTTACTTAAATTCGATTCAATGCCTTCAATGGCGCTTTCTAAGAGCACAACTTGACTAGCGTTTAGAATTTTATAAGTGCTTAATTCTGAGCTATTTACAACGTCAGAAGCTTTCAAATTGCGCGAGGACAAATATACATTATTATTTGGGGTGCCCAATACAAACAAAGACTTTTTACTTTCCAAATTAAGTGCTTTTAAAACATCTGTAAAGTTCTTAGTTTTTGGAGATTTAAAATCAAAATCTTCCAAAACAACAATAGACTTTTCTTTAGCCTTTATTGTTAAAGCAGATTTTCTAGCTAAGCGCTTAACATTTTTGTTTAATTTAAAACCATAACTGCGAGGTCTTGGACCAAATATTCGACCACCACCTCTAAAAACACCAGATTTTATACTTCCTGCTCTAGCAGTTCCAGTTCCTTTTTGCTTTTTTATCTTGCGTGTACTTCCAACAATTTCACTACGTTCTTTTGCCTTGTGCGTTCCTTGGCGTTGATTTGCCAGGTACTGTTTAACATCTAAATAAACCGCGTGGTTATTAGGCTCAATAGCGAACACTTTATTAGAAAGGTCAACCTTTCTACCTGTATCTTTTCCTTTAATATCTAAAACTGCTACTTTCATTATTTCTCAATCTTTAAATAAGCATTTTTGTGACCTGGAACGCAGCCTTTTACAATGAGTAAATTTTGCTCCATTACTACTTTTAAAACTCTTAAGTTTTGAACTTTGACCGTATCAGTTCCCATTCTTCCAGCCATTTTCATGCCCTTAAAGACACGTGCAGGATAAGATGCTGCACCAATAGATCCTGGTGCTCTTAAACGATTGTGCTGCCCATGAGTAGCTTGACCGACACCGGCAAAACCGTGACGCTTCACAACCCCTTGAAAACCTTTACCTTTGCTAGTGCCGCTAACATCAACAAACTCACCTTCTTGAAAGTGCTCGACAGTGATAAGATCACCTAATTTGTACTCCTTATCAAAACCATTAAACTCGGCGACTTTTTTCTTAGCAGAAGTACCAGCCTTTTTGGTATGTCCAATTTCAGCTTTAATGGCACTTTTAACTGTCTTGTCATCGAAACCCAATTGGATAGCTTCATAGCCATCCGTTTCTTTGGTTCTGACTTGGGTAACTACGCATGGCCCGGCTTCAATGACTGTGCATGGCATATTCTTGCCATCTTTGTCAAAGATGCTGGTCATTCCAATTTTTTTTCCTATTAACCCAGACATATTTATTTATTTATTTATTTTAATTACTTTTTTTAAAAAATTAAGGGTCAAAACACATTTCAACCCTTGAATTGTATTTTTTCCGTTTTTCCGTTGCTCGCAGCTCAGGACATGTCTACTGAATCAAGTTCAGTAAATTATTATACTTTTATTTCCACTTCAACACCACTTGGCAACTCTAATTTCATCAAAGCATCAATTGTTTTTGATGAGGAGCTATAAATATCCAAAAGTCTTTTATAGGAGCTCAACTGAAATTGCTCTCTTGCCTTTTTATTAACATGTGGAGAACGCAAAACAGTAAATAATTTTTTGTGAGTTGGTAAAGGAATTGGTCCAGTTACAACTGCCCCTGTACTTTTAACGGTCTTAACGATTTTATCAGCAGATTTATCAACTAAGTTATGATCGTAGGACTTTAATTTTATTCTAATTTTTTGGCTCATATTATAATCTTTACTCTTGAATTCCTTTAGCTTCTTTAATAACCTCTTCAGAAATATTAGATGGCGTCTCAGCATAATGTGAAAATTCCATCGTTGATGTTGCTCGACCAGAGGATAATGTTCTCAAAGTGGTTACATAACCAAACATCTCAGAGAGTGGCACTGTTGCCTTAACTGTTTTTGCTCCAGCCCTATCACCCATGTCACTGACTTGACCACGTCGTCGATTAAGATCTCCAACAATATCACCCATATTCTCTTCAGGTGTTATCACCTCGAGTTTCATTATGGGCTCCATGATGACTGCCTTTGCTGCCTTGGCTGAGTTTTTAAATCCAAGCTTTGCAGCAAGTTCAAATGATAATTGATCTGAATCTACATCGTGATAAGAACCGTCTTTCAAAGTTACTTTCATAGCGTCAACTTCGTAACCTGCTAATGGACCATTTTGCATAGCCATTCTAAATCCTTTTTCAACTGAAGGAATAAATTCTTTTGGTACATTTCCACCCTTGATAGCAGAAATAAACTCTAAACCTTCCTTTCCTTCTTCAGCAGGCTCCAAGGTAAAAACGATATCAGCAAATTTACCACGTCCACCTGATTGTTTTTTGTAAACTTCCCTGTGTTCTGCAAGCTGAGTTATTGCCTCCTTGTACTCAACTTGTGGCTGTCCTTGATTTACTTCAACTTTAAATTCCCGTCTTAGTCGATCTACAATAATATCCAAGTGTAATTCACCCATCCCAGATATAATAGTTTGCCCTGAAGCTTCATCAGTACGTACTGTAAAAGTTGGATCTTCTTCAGCAAGTTTTGATAGAGACATACCTAATTTATCGACATCAGCTTTAGTTTTTGGTTCAACCGCAATACCTATTACAGGATCAGGGAAATCCATAGATTCTAATACAATAGGATTCTTTTCATCCGTCATTGTGTCACCAGTTTTAATGTCCTTAAACCCAACAGCTGCACCAATATCTCCAGCTTCAATAAAGTCAATAGCATTTTGTTTATTGGAATGCATCTGATAAATTCGTGAAATACGTTCTTTTTTTCCAGAGCGGTTGTTCAGTATATATGAACCTGCATCTAAGCGTCCTGAATAGGCTCTAAAAAATGCCAAACGGCCTACAAATGGATCTGTTGCAATTTTAAATGCTAAAGCAGAAAAAGGCTCATTAACAGATGGCCTACGTATCTCGTCTTTCTGGGAATCAGGATTAACGCCTACTATACCTTCTTTGTCAGTTGGTGAAGGTAAATATCGACAAACAGCATCCAAAAGGAATTGAACCCCTTTATTTTTGAAGGCAGAACCGCATACCATTGGAATGATAGCCATGTCCATCACTGCTGCTCTGAGTGCTGCATGAACTTCTTCTTCTGTGATAGATTCCTCATCTTCCATAAATTTTTCAAGAAGGTTTTCATCGTATGTTGCAACTTCCTCAATAAGTAATGCACGATACTTTTTTGCTTCCTCTTTCATATCCTCAGGGATATCAATTACATCAAAAGTTGAACCTTGGCTTTCATCATGCCAAACGATGGCACGATTTTTTACCAGGTCAATTACGCCCTTAAAATCTGCTTCGTCACCAATATTGAGAACAATTGGAACTGCGTTAGACTTGAGCATGTCCTTTACTTGTTGACATACTCCTAAAAAGTTTGAACCCTGACGATCCATTTTATTAACAAATCCAATTCTCGGTACTTTGTAATTATCCGCAAGACGCCAATTAGTTTCTGACTGTGGCTCCACACCATCTACGGCACTAAAAAGAAATACGAGTCCATCTAGAACACGAAGTGAGCGGTTTACTTCAACGGTGAAATCAACATGTCCAGGGGTATCTATTATATTAAAATGATATGCCTCAGTATCTTTTATAGATTGCCCGTTTTCTGTTGGAAAGTTCCACGTACATGTTGTTGCAGCAGAGGTAATTGTAATACCTCGTTCTTGTTCTTGTTCCATCCAGTCCATAGTAGCAGCACCATCATGAACTTCTCCAATTTTATGGGAAACTCCAGTGTAATATAAGATTCTTTCAGTCGTAGTGGTTTTGCCTGCATCAATGTGGGCAGCAATACCAATATTTCTAGTATATTTTAAATCTCTTGCCATTATGTATTATTAAAATCTAAAGTGTGAGAAGGCCTTATTAGCTTCAGCCATTTTGTGGGTGTCTACACGTTTTTTTACTGCAGCACCTTCTTCTTTTGATGCAGCTAAAATTTCGGCAGCTAGTTTTTGCGCCATTGATTTTTCGTTTCGTTTTCTAGCAAAGCTTATTAGCCATTTCATAGCAGTTGAAATTTTACGGTCTGCACGTATTTGCATTGGTATTTGAAATGTAGCGCCTCCAACTCGACGGCTCCTAACTTCAACGTGTGGCATCACGTTTGAAAGAGCATCTTTCCAGAGTTGTAGGGCAGTCTTTTCATCATCTGTATTTTTTTCATCAACAATAGCTATCGAATCATAAAAAATCTTAAATGCTACTGATTTTTTTCCATCCCACATCATCATGTTTACAAAACGAGTAACAAGTTGATCATTGAACTTTGGATCCGGTAAAATAGGTCTTTTCTTTGCCTGTCTTTTTCTCATGTTTTGTCTTTAAAATACTTTTAATTACTTTTTTGGGCGTTTAGCACCATATTTAGATCGACGCTGAGTACGTCCTTCCACACCTGCTGTATCAAGTGCACCGCGAACAATGTGATACCTAACTCCAGGTAGATCTTTAACTCTTCCACCTCTAACCAATACTATCGAATGTTCTTGAAGGTTATGACCTTCACCTGGGATGTAGGCATTTACCTCATTTCCATTAGTTAATCTAACCCGAGCTACTTTACGCATTGCCGAATTTGGCTTCTTGGGTGTAGTAGTGTAAACACGAGTACAAACCCCACGACGCTGTGGACATGAATCTAAAGCAGCAGATTTACTCTTCTTAGTTAATTTGGATCTCCCTTTTCTTACTAATTGTGATATTGTTGGCATGAATTATTACTAATATTTTTTTTATCCTCTTCTTAGAGGCGTGCAAAGGTAAACATTAAAATGAATTATTCAAATACAACACTTAGTTTTTTAGAATATTTTCTGATTTTTTTTTGCGACATATATTTTATAGCTTTTTTTTGNGTTAGTTTTACAATAAATAACCAAGCTTGAACAATATCAAAAAAGTTTTTATCTTAAGTTTATTAATCTACATGGGATTGTGGGAAACATATGGACAAGATATTTTACTAAAAGTTGAAGCAACTACTGAGAAGGACACGGAAATTTTAAATTTCGTTGGAAGTTTGAAAACATTTAAAGATTTTGAAAGCCTTAAAAAAGAAGTTTTTAGGATTCAAAAACAAATTTATAACAAGGGNTATATTGATATAAAATTTTTGAGCTTGGTTGATAATGGCTTAGATTACACTGCAAAATTTGATTTGGGCCCAATGTACAAATCAATTTTAATTTTTGGCCATTCTCAAATCTTTGAATCATTAGGNTTCAATTCTCAAAAAGATANTAAATCTAAAGAAACATATGTTGAAGTACCAATTCCAAGNCTTGAAAAGACTTTAAAGCAAATATCTAAATCGCTTTCGTCAAGCGGATACTCTTTTGCCACAGTACAACTNAAAAATATAAATCCAAAAAATAATAACCAAATCACAGCCGATATTATCATAGAAAAAGGATTTGAGAGATCGTTACATGAGGTAAAAATTTTAGGTTATAAAAAATTCCCTAAGGGCTTTATAAAGCATTTTTTAAAAATTAAAACTCAGGAAACTTTTGACATAGAGTCTATTCGATCAAAAATGAACTTATTAGATGAATTAAGTTTTGTCGAACAAAAACGCTCAGCTGAAGTTTTATTTTTGAAAGATACTACCTCCGTTTACTTGTACTTGAAAAAACTTAAAAGCAATCGCTTTGATGGTTTTTTAGGCTTCGGTTCAAACGAAACAACCAATGAAATCGAGTTTGATGGATACCTAAATTTAAACTTAGTTAATAATCTAAATTTCGGAGAGTCTCTAAATCTAAATTACAAAAGTGATGAAATTGACCAAAAGACTATCAACATATCTTTCTTAATGCCTTACTTATTTAAGACTCCATTGGGCAGTACAATAAATATTAATATTTTTAAGAAGGATAGTACATTTACAACAGCTCAACAAAGCATAGATTTACACTATAATTTGAATCAAAACAATCGCCTTGGTATTGGAATACAAGCTGAACAATCAAATGTNATTAACAATACATTAAATTCATTGGTTGAAGATTACAAAAGTGAATTTTATGAAATACATTACAATTACAAAAAAAGACAAAAATTAGACGAATTAAATCCAATAAAAACACAGCTGGATATTTCATTAGCTTTAGGAAGTCGTAAATCTAATAAAACGATAAAACAACGTAAAATTAGCCTGAGAGGGTCTAAAATTTTCAATTTAAATTCAAAGAGCAGTATTTTTTTAAATTTACACATTGAAGAACTAAAATCTGATAAATACATAATAAATGAACTGTTGCGCTTTGGCGGAATAACATCAATAAGAGGATTTCAGGAAAATAGTTTATTTGCTACTCGAATGGGTATAATATGTACAGAATATCGCTACCGACTATCCCCGGATCTTTTTATTAATAGTGTGATTGACTCTGGTAGCTTTCAAAATATAAACAATGAATATAATCAAATCTATGGATTTGGATTTGGGTTTGGCCTGCTTACAAAAAGTGGAATACTCAGAATGACTTATGCAAATGGTAAAACTAGAAATTCAACATTTGATTTTTCAAACTCAAAATTACACTTAAGCTTCACAAATATTTTTTGAACAAATTTACAGCTTAAAAAATAGAGTCATATTTTTTGTAAAATGCAACCAAAAATATTTAAATCTAATAGATTAAATGCTAATTTTTCAGGTGAAATACATAACCCAACAAAAAATATTTAAAATAGTTTGATATTTAAGTTTTTATCATCACATTTGTTTTGACTAATTCAAATAATTAACAAAAATGAAAACAAAGTTTAGTGTTATATTAACGCTGATATTGGCGTTAGTAGTGCAAATTTCATTTGCACAAGAAAAAAGTATTTCAGGGACTGTTTCTGATAACAATGGATTGCCACTTCCTGGCGCCACCGTTATTATNCAAGGGACNTCATCTGGAGTAACAACTGATTTCGACGGTAAATATTCAATTTCTGCCAGTCAAGGCGATGTCCTTGTATTTAGCTACGTTGGGTATGCCAACCAACCACAAGTTGTTGGTGCAAGCAGTACAATAAATGTTTCCATGGTGCCAGATAACGCACTTGANGAAATTGTTGTTGAAGCTTATCGAACTACATCAAAAGAAACTTCAAGTATTGCCTCAACAACTGTAACAGCAGAGACAATTGAATCTAGACCTAATGCTTCTTTCGCTCAAACACTTCAAGGGCAAGTTGCTGGTTTAAATATTGTCACTAACACTGGACAACCTGGAGGTAACAGTTTAATTAACTTGAGGGGGGTAAGTTCGATCTCTGGTAATACAGAACCGCTTTTTATTATTGATGGAGTTCCCGTCGACGAAGATAACTTTCGTAGTTTGAATCCAAATGACATTGCTTCACTATCCGTTTTAAAGGATGCTGGTGCAACATCAATCTATGGAAATAGAGGTGCAAATGGAGTTATTATAATAAAAACTAAAAGAGGTTCTTATGATCAAGATCTAAAAGTAACTTATTCTGGTATTACAAGTTTTTCAAATTTACAAGATCATGATTATGATCTCATGAACTCGCGCGAGCAGTTACAATTAGAAAAAGATTATGGTGCTGGATTTGGTGCTACACTTTCTGATGTAGAATTGGAAGAACGTGCATTACAAGCAAATACTGACTGGTTAGATGTTTTTTTCAAAACAGGGATTACACAAAGTCATACATTGAGTTTCTCTTCTGGGGGTAAAAATCTTAACTCATTTACATCTCTAGGATTCAATGATACAGAGGGAATTCTTTCTGAAGCCAGTACATTGAAGCGTTTCAATTTNAGAAATAACTTAAATGGAAAATCTAATGATGGCCGATTTAGATATAGCACAGCTCTTTCACTAAATTATTCTGAAAGCAATGAAGCAAATTTTATTGGTTCAGGAGCCATCAATAGAAANTATGTACTTGGTGCACTTTTAAGTGTTCCTTATATTTCCCCATACTCTTACGTATCAGGTCAAGGAGCAAATATTCCTGTAGTATTTGCTAACACTCCGCTATTTCTTTTAGATAGACTTGAAACTTACACAAGACGTGAGGATGAGATTAAAATCATAGCTAGTTTAAAGGCTAGTTACGATATTACTGATAACTTAACTTTCAACACAAGTTTTGGTGCTGATTTTACTGATGAACAGTTGTTGAGGTCTGAAGCACCTAATTCATTTAATGCTCAGTTATTTGCCCAGACAGGAAACACAACCCCTGGGTTTGAAGACCGCGATTCTAATCGTTCTATATTCTTGAACTTCAACAACTCGCTGAATTATAGAAATACATTCAACGAGAAACATACTTTAGATGTATCTGTATTTTCAGAATACTTTAAAGCTCATTGGAGAAGTTTTGGATTTAGACAAGAAGGTTTTGATCCTGCAACTTATTACCCAGGAGATGGTTCTGCATATGTTGATGACAACGCTGCAAATGATAATTTCGTAGATACAGCTAATGCTGATATTAAGAATGCAGGTCTATTTTCTTATTTCGCTTATGCGGATTATGATTTTGACACAAAATTTGGTTTATCTGCTACAGTTAGACGTGATGCTTCCTACAGATTTAATGACTCAAATAAATGGGGAACTTTCTGGTCTGTTGCTGGTCGAGTCAATATATCAAATTTAGCTGAAATGCCAGAATTTATTAATGAGCTAAAATTGAGAGGTTCTTACGGTAAGGCNGGTAACCAACGTATTGTAGATTCAGGAGGTTCATTTGCTCCATTTGGTGGTCCAGACCTTACTAGAGATTTGTATGTAACAGGAGGTCAGTACGGAGGTGTACAAGGTTTGACATTTGCTCAAATTGGAAACAATGCTCTTAAATGGGAAACTGTTGTTTCGTCTAACGTAGGTCTTGACTTTGCTTTATTTAATAGACTTAGAGGTAGTTTAGATGTATATCAGNGAAATACAGTTGATTTATTCTTCCCAACACCAATTTCACCAGCAATAAATGGAAGTGCAACTTCTATTAGTGCTAATGTTGGTGAACTTCAAAATTCAGGTGTTGATCTCGAACTTAGATATGATTTATTCAAATCAAGTTCTGAAGACGGATTTAATATGACTGTTAATCTTGTTGGAAACTACAACGAACAAGAAATTATAGATCTTGGCCCTGGGGGAGACATTCCTTTTGGATTAAGAGTTGGGGGAGTTATTGGTGAGATTTATGCCGCTCCTTTTGTAGGTGTAAATCCTGCAAACGGAAACTTACTTTTCCAAAATGCACAAGGAGATATTACTGAAGACTTGATTGAATCTGATCAAGTCGCTAGAGGAATGAATGCTTATCCTGATTATCAAGGTAGTTTTGGTTTTGATGCTGAATTTGATAATTTCTTCCTAGTTGCACAATTGAATTACGCAATTGGTGTAGACAGATACGATTTCGATTATGCTGATTTCTTAGACCCTACAGCTATTGGACAGTTTAGACACTCTAGAGAGCTACTAAATGCTTGGTCGCAGCCAGGAGATATTACAAATATCCCTTCGCTAAATGCAACCAATCTTAGTGATGAAGGGCTATCTGATAGATACCTTAGAGAAGCAGATTACTTAAGGTTACGTTTTATCCAGTTCGGATATAATTTCCCTCAAAGTATTCTTCAAGATACTGGTTTCTCATACATACGTGCTTTCGCTGGTGGAGAAAACTTACTTACTTTTTCCAAGTGGAAAGGGTTCGATGCTGAAGGTTCGGGTTCTGCCAGTCGTGGCTATCCAACACCAAAAACTTTTTCTATAGGACTAGAATTTGGATTTTAATCAATAATAATAGTAAAACACAAAAACATGAAAAATATATTTAAATTCATTTATGCTTGCTTGATCATATCATTTGCAAGTTGTGATGACGCCATAGATATCGACCAACCTGGTCGACTAGGTGCAGATAATGCCTTTCAAAGTGTTACAGATCTTCAATCTGGATTATTAGGTTCTTACAATTTTTTAGATACTACTTTTGAAATTGGATGGACCTCTGCGATGACTGATGAATGTTACAGAGGGCGTGATAATGGTGGACAAAACACCAACGAACAGAACTTTAATATCAATAGTTCGAATGGATATGCTAATGGAATTTGGTCTTCTTACTATGGAGCTATTGGAATGGCAAATCGAGTCATTGAAGCTTCTGCAAGTATTGACAGGAACGAAGACCCTGTTGCTTTTGACAATATAGTCGGACAAGCACATGCTATCAGAGCATTTTCTCACTTCGGAATTTTAACTTGGTTCTCAACTGATTATACTGATGATAATGCTTTAGCTGGATTGTTACTAACTAGCGTACCAGATGATATTTTCGCTCAAATTCCGAGAAGTACCAACGCTGAGTTTTATGCGCAAATTGCTTCGGATTTAGACGGAGCTGAATCATTAATAACCGGTTCATCAGGAGTAACTTTTATGGGTACAGATTTCATTAATGCCCTAAGAGCTAGGATGCATGCTTACAAGGGAGACTATGCTACTGCGGCAAGTTACGCACAACTTGTCCTTGATAGTAAGCCTGTATCAGATGCAGCCCAATTTACAGCAATGTTTAATGATGCTGACTTCACTGAGGTTATCTTTAGCTTAGAGCGTTCAATTGGAGATTCATATGACGGACAAGGAACAGCCGGTGGTGGTTGGGCAGGAAGCCTGTACGCTTTCATTGACGCAACTGAACAAGGAGGTCCTTTCATGGAAATGAGTCGTTCTGTTTATAACATTCTTGCCGGAACATCTGATGTTCGTTTAAGCAGAAGTTTAAATGTTGGTGAATCAATTATTGATCCAGGATATGAAACTAATGATAACTTCATAAATGATGATGTTTTATTAGTCTACAAATATCCAGGTGGAACGCAGCCTCTTCTTAACGATTTGAAAGTTTTCAGATCAACTGAGATGCACATGATTCTTGCCGAAGCAGCTGCAGACGCAGGAGATTATGCTCAAGCTGGAGCATTAGTCAACGCACTAAGAGGTTTGAGAACTGCTTCTGCATTAGATATTCCAACAAATGAAGCTGATGCTTTTGGAATGATTTTAGATGAGAGAAGAATCGAGTTCTTATTTGAAGGACACAGATGGGTAGACTTAAAACGTCTTGGAGATAGAGGTAACAGAGCCATGGATAGAGATTCTAGAGAATGTTCTTTCCTTGCCGACTGTACTTTATCTAACTCAGACTTTAGATACACACTTCCTATTCCAGTTAGTGAGTTGACTGCTAATGATGTAGTACAAAACCCGGGTTATTAATATTTAAATTTATTGAGATATGAAAAAAATAAAATTATTTAGCGCCCTTATTATTGCACTAGCTTTCACTGCCTGTGACAAAGAAGACGCTATCATAAACAACGTATATGACGGAAGTCAAATAGGTTTAGGATTTACTGATACCTCAGCTGCTGCTGCGGTTAAAGAAGAAGGAGCAGTTGTCACTTTAGGTGTTCAATCTACTGTAGCAACTGATACTGATAGATCTTACAACGTTTCTGTGAATTCTGAACTATCAGATGGTAATGCTGGTCACTATTCAATCGGAGGAATAACTATTCCTGCTGGTTCATATGACGGTACTCTAACTGTGAATATGATTGATGATGGTACACTTGCTGAAGGAATTGCATACACACTGGTTCTAGATTTAGATCTTCCAGACGGGGTTGCAGTACATACATCAAGTAGAGCGACCATTACATACAATAAATACCAATTATGTAATGACTATACCTTAACAATCGTTGACGATTTCTGGTCGTCAGAGAGAACATGGGATGTAGCTGACAGTTCTGGTGCAGTTGTAGCATCGGGTGGACCTTATGCTAATGCAAATGGCCCAACTATACATACTGAAAACTTTACACTAGCCGATGGTTGTTACACGTTTACAATTCGTGACAGTTGGGGTGATGGTCAAGTTTCAGATATAAGTGGTACTTATTCGCTTGATTGTGGTATCTCAAATGCTGCCTCTGGTGGTGGTGGCTGGGGATTCGAAGAAGCAACTGACTTTTGTGTTAACCCATAATAATTTAAAAACTTAGATAAAATGAAAAATGTATTAAAATTATTAAGCTTATTTCTTGTAGTTTCTGTTGCTGTTTCATGTGATAGTAACACAAGTGACGATTTGGGTTATGGAGCCCAAGACGAAAGAGGCTGGGTATACTTCATGGAAGATAGTCCAGTTATTACTGCCTTTATTGGAGCTGAATCAGATATTGTACTTGATATAAATCTTCAAGTACCTAATACTAGTTCAGATTTAACAATCAACTATGAGATGGCTAGTGTTAGTGGAGCTGATCCCAACTCAGTATTTTCTAATTCAGGTCAACTTGTTGTACCTGCAGGAAATACAAGTTTCATGGGGCCAGATAATATAACAGGCCTAGACTATGTCTTTCTATCATCCCTCACATTAGATATGAGCGATTTAGAAGGAACTGTTTTGAGCGAAGCAATGGTGTTTGATGTTGTTCTAACTGGAACAAGTTCTAGTGCTATAACTGCTGGTCTCGAAGGTGAAACATACAAAGTAGAACAGAGAATTGTTATCAATCCATCACTTGTATCACTTGAAGGTGTATATAGTGTATTTGAAAACTTTACTGATGGTGTAAACGCACCACTTGGCTTAGGAGATTTCTTTGGAGAAAGTTATCAAGTTGAGCTTTCGGTAGTAGCAACTGACCCATCAGCAGCAACAATGGTTGTTGTTAATTCGGCAGGTTTTGATACCTATTTCTTCGACGGTACTCCAATTGATTTTTCTGCAAATCCAATAAGTTTTGATGATGGATTTACTGCGGATATGCCAGTAGTCGCACTTTTCACAGAGATGCTTGTTGAAGAATCTATTGTTGATTTTGGTAATGGTGTTATTCAGTGTCTTGGAGATTCAGGAGGCTTTGGACCATATCAATTTACCCTTACAAAGCAGTAAATTTCAATACCCACATTAAAAAAAGCCTGTGATTTTCACAGGCTTTTTTTATACTTAATATAGCTTGTAATCTAAATTTCTAAGAGGTATATATCTTAAAAATTGATTAATGGTTTAAATAGACTATGAAAAATAATACTTAAATAATTTTGGCGCAACTAAAAAGTATTTAATTAAAATCATACTTATATTTTTATATAATGCAAAGAGAAACAAAAATTTATGGTTTGAGGGCTATTCTTGAAGCCATTGAAGCAGATAAATCTATTGATAAAATTTTTTTACAAAAGAATTTAAAAGGTGAGTTGTTCAAGAAATTGGAAAAAAATATTAGGGCAAAGGGGCTTAATTTTAGTTATGTCCCGACCCAAAAACTAAATCGACTAACAAGTCATAATCACCAAGGGGCAGTTGCTCAAATGGCTCCTATTACTTTTCATGATTTAGATAAATTAGTAACTAATGTTATCCAAAATAAAAAAAACCCTTTATTTTTAGTTCTTGATCAACTAAGTGATGTGAGAAATTTTGGAGCCATTATTAGGACAGCTGAGTGTACTGGTGTTGATGGTATAATAATACCAAAAAAAGGAAGTGCTCCAATTAATGGAGATACCATTAAAACAAGCGCTGGTGCAGTCTTTAATATCCCAATATGTAAGGTAGATCATATAAAAGATGCATTGTTTTATTTTCAGGCTTCAAATATCAAAACAATTGCAGCCAGCGAAAAAGCTGAGAATACTATTTATAAGACTGATTTTACAAAAGGTTGTGCCATTATTGTAGGCTCTGAAGGAAAAGGTGTATCGCCCTCAGTATTAAAAATAATAGACTATAAAGCTAAACTGCCAATGTTTGGAACTATTGCTTCATTAAACGTATCTGTTGCCTGTGGAGCATTTTTATACGAAGTAATTCGCCAGCGTCAATTCTCAGATTTGTAATCATAATTAATTGTTGTATTATCAATTGAGTTATTTAGATCATCTTGATCTATAAAATTACCATCTTCATCAAATTGTTGTAAAAAATGGTCTTGAGATTGGTCATAATTTTCAGATTCCCAATCAAATGATTCAGAATTGAGCTTATGAGATTTAAATAATAATGCAAATAAAAGACCCACTATAAAACCAGAAAGATGCCCTTCCCAAGACATTTTTTCTTTAACAGGAAATATGTACCAAATCATTCCTCCATAAATAAAAACAACTCCAAGAGATAGTGCGATTAGTCTTTTATGTTTAGAAAGTAATCCTTTAAATAGTAAAAAACTCATTAAAACGTAAATTAGTCCACTTGCTCCAATATGATAACCCTTTTCTCCAATGCACCAAGTCAGAATACCAGAAAAAACAATACCTAAGAAAATAATTTTCCAAGACAGTGGTTTATAAAAATAAAATAGTGCTACTGACAAAACGAATAGTGGAATACTATTTTGGTATAAATGTGAAAGTGAGGAATGAATAAAAACACTGGAAAAAATACCAATAAGGCCTTGTATTTTACGAGGGTAAATACCAAATGTTTTTAAATTTAACCCAAAGCGTATTTCAGCCCAAAAAATAAGCCAAATTAATATAAAGAATAACATTGGATAACCAATAACTCCAGTAGTAAAACGGGAAGAATAAAAAGTCTTCATTAATATAAAAAGAGGCTGTTAAACACAGCGTTAAAATGAATTTATTAGGGGCTCAATAACTATCCTTTTATTTATTACATATTCACGTACCCAACGGTTTCCTCGTTTATATGCAATTCCAGTTAACTTGTCAATAATAAAAACACCTTCTTGTATTGTCTGAAATAATGAATATAACACTAAACCCTTTTGGTTTGTAATATCATAGCCATAGACTGTGAGATTAACTTTTATTTTTGGTTCTTTAGAATCAGCCTTTATTGGAGCCTCAAGCTTAGCAACAGGGATTTCGGAGTTCTGTACTGATTGAATATTTTTATTGATTAAAGATGTTTTTTTCTTTGAAATAATATTTTTTTGATAACTATTATCATATTTATAATTAAAATCCTTTATGGACTCAAATGCATCTCTTAGTGCTTGATGATAAGCTTTTTTAAAATCTTTTTCCTTTGAAGTACCATAACTAGTCGTAAAAATGATTTTATCTTTACAGTCAACAAACTGAATTTCTAATTTAGTTTTTAAAAATGATTTTATTTTTACAACATTAATCTCAAGAAGTAAACAGCGATTTAAAGCTAAATCTGAGGGATAATCTTGGGTGTCTTCCAGTACGACAAAACCATTTTTTCTTAACAAGAATTTAGTAAGTGAACTGATTTGGTATTGATCTGAAGATTTCATAAAATCAAATCTTTCTGAAACAGAAACATATTTATATTCGTTCAAATTTGACTGCGCAGTTAGTGAAGTTTGAAATATTACAAAAAATCCAATAAACTTTATTAGCAATGTTTTCATTATAATTATTTTGATATCAAGATAGTATATTTTTCTTTTAAAGATATTTTTTAAGCTCTAACAGATTTTTAATAGAAATTATTCCATCTGGAATACTGTCATTATGATAATTAAAAAATAAGGCGTCCATACCCATATTTATAGACCCTAAGATGTCAGCTTCAAGATTGTCTCCAATCATCAAACTAGTTTTGATATCAGCATTTGCTAGACACAATGCGTGATCAAAAATTTTTCGATTTGGCTTTTTCACTCCAACTGTTTCAGAATTAGTTACTGTTTCAAAATAATTTGATATTCCAGATTTTATAAGTTTACAATGTTGAACTTCTTTGAAGCCATTAGTAATAATATGTAATTTATAATTGACACTTAAATACTCTAAAATTTCTAATGATCCTTCAATTAAATAGTTATAGTTTGTTAAATATTCAATATACTCATCTGAAATTACATTAATAATAGAGGGAGAAATATCTAGATTTAAAGCTGAAAATGAGTCTGATAGCCTTGCAAAACGCAAACGCGATTTATCAATTTTTTCCTCACGGTATAATTTCCAATAGTTTAAGTTAATTGGCATGTATACTTTTAAAAAGTCATCCAAACTTATTGAAATATTATGGCGTTTAAAAAGCCTTTTAAAAGTCAAAGCAGAATTTCTATCAAAATCCCACAAAGTGTGGTCTAAGTCAAAAAAAATATGTCTTTTACTGTGGTACATTATTTGTAGATTCTAAAATAATATTAAATAAAGTCTTAAAACTCCTCCACCTATTCAACTCGCTAAAACTGTAATTGTGAAAAACTGGTGTAAATACGCCTCCTACTTGTTTGACTTGTTCTATCACCTTTTGTAAATTTTCCTTTTTGTCTAAAAATGATTCAAATTTTAAAAGAGAAAAATCCATTACTTGGTAAGGATGAATCATCAGAGGTGTTTGTACCTCATAATCAATATCATAGAATAAAAAAGGAAAAGATGTACCAGCTCGAAATGCAATTGAATCAGGATATCCCATTGAATAATCATTTTTAATGTCTAATTGCACATAGTTTCTATACGTTGTCGGAAGGTTTACTTTTGAAAATGAAGCTCTAACCTTTTCAACATCTAAATTCAAAATACTACTAATTCGTTTTCTTTCTTTATCTAAAACTGAATAGTTTTCTAGTGCTGTAAATGAGGATTTCAAACCTACTTCACAATAGTCTCGCATTGACTTTATTAAAGTAACAAAAGATTTTTTATTGATACTTATATTTTTATCATAACTGTTATAATCGCCAATAAGAAAAAAAATATTGAATTTACATTTACTTTTCTTTTGGATATTAATAATCCAATTAAAATTGTCGTACGGATCCTTTTTTAAACCTAATAAAACAAAAAAACGCTCATATGACAATTGAAATCTTAAATTTATCAAATCTGAAAAAATACCACCAAAAGTACGTATTAGCCCTTTATTTTTAAAATAATATGCCATTGGTACATCAATAATTGGATCGATTGAATATTGCGATTTCTCAAATTTTATTTTTGGAAAAAATATCTCAAGTTTATTCTTAAAATACATAGACCAAATATCTACTACAGGTTGGTTTAAAAAACTATTTTGATACGCCAAACTATCTTTTTTAGTAAAACGGCCATAATTATCTTTCACGTGCGGTAAATACTCTTCATAACGACTTAGCAAATAAAAAGCAGCTGAAAAAATATCATACGGAATATGACTTTTTTCACCTGTATAAAAAAAACACTTTGTATCTCCCCAATCTTGGACTTTTATATCTAAATCTGAAATGCCATGTTCAAATAATAACCCATGGCTTTTAATAAAAAACTCAGTCCCAAGTGGTTGAAAACCATATGAAAATTTCATATCATCATGTGCAATAAATGTCTCGACTTTGTTAGTAAAATCAATAGGTATTTTAAGTATTTGCGTACAGATCTGTCTAAAAACAAATTTTACTCTACTAGTAATTTCTGTTGTATAAATCAGTAGCATTAAAGATAGTTTTTTAGAGATTCTAAATCAAAACCACCAAAATCCCCTGAGCTCATTAATAAGATAATTGTATTTGAATAATTACGAGTCATCAAAAAATTTTGAAAATTTATAATATTATTAAACACCTTTAAATTTTGGTGATTAAATGCATTTTGGATGTGCTCAGGATCAATAGCTTTCATGTTTTTTATTTTTAAGTTTTTGGATGAATAGAAAATGATTGCTTCATCAGCTTTACTTAAAGATTTTCTATATTGATTTAAAAAACTCTCGTTTAAACTACTAAAAGTATGTAACTCTAAACATGCTATCAAATGCCTATTCGGATATTGTGATTTTACTGCTATTGTAGTAGCGGTTACTTTACTAGGAGCATGTGCGAAATCTTTATAAATATCCGTAGATTTGTAGCTTACTATTTTCTCTAGGCGTTTACTGGCTCCAGAAAAGGATCCAATGGCCTCATGAAAATCCGCCTCATCAATCCCCATATGCTGGCAAATCCATTTAGCACCTGCCAAATTATTGAGATTATGTGCTCCAAAAACTTCTAAAGGAATGGGGCCTTCATCTGATTCTAAATAAGTCACACCCGCTTCGATATTGTGTTTCGGAGTTTTGTAAGGAAACTTTCGTATGGGATTTTCACTGTACTCAACAATTTGTCTGACTTCAGCATCTTCTTCATTGTAACTAACGCTACCACCATTAACAATAGAATCTACAAAAATTGAAAATTGTGCTTTATAGTTTTCAAAAGTTGGAAACACATTGATATGGTCCCAAGCAATGCCACTGACCAATGCAATATTGGGTTTATAATGATGAAACTTTGGTCTTAAGTCCAAAGGTGAACTCAAATATTCATCCCCTTCAAGCACTATAAAATCATTGTTATCCGATAATTGCACCATAACATCAAATCCTTCAAGCTGCGCACCTACCATATAATCACATGTCCGACCGTGGTAATCAAGCACATGAAGTATCATGGCTGTAATTGTAGTTTTCCCATGACTACCAGCGATAACTATCCGAGTTTTATCTTTGGATTGTTCGTAAATAAATTCAGGGTATGAGTATATTTTCAAACCCAACTCTTGTGCTCTTACAAGCTCCGGATTGTCTATCCTTGCATGCATCCCTAGAATAATAGCGTCTAAATCTAAGGTTATTTTTTCAGGGAACCAGCCAAAAGTTTCAGGTAAAAGACCACGTGATTTTAAACGTGATTTTGAGGGGTCAAAAATAGCATCATCACTTCCACTTACCTCAAAACCTTTCAAATGTAAAGCCAATGCAAGGTTGTGCATCGCAGCGCCACCAATGGCAATAAAATGAACTTTCATAACCGTTTTGCTATTTAAGGTAAATATACGTTTTAGGTCTCAAATTTATGGATACTTTTGAATCAAAATTTGGTTTTTTTCTAGCTTTGCTTCTTCAAAATCCGGGTTGACTTTCAAAGCCTCTTCAATATTTCTTAAAGCCAATTCAGGCTTATTCATTTTGATATAAGTGGTTGCAATCTTCAAATAAGCCTGATCTAATCCTATGCGATCTTTTGGCGTATAGTTTTCAGTGTATTTAATAAAAAATTTGAGAGACTCCTCTAAACTAGAGTTGTGGGAATTAAATGCAAGACCAAGCTGATATAGGAGGTTATTGTTGTGCGGAATACAAGAAATATTATAATCAGATTTGGTATTGTAGCATTCTGACTTAGAAAGTGCGGACAAGCCTTTTATGTTATAAGTTTTTAATTTTTCAAAGTTATTTTGTGTATCATAAATATATGCTTTTGCAAAAAAAACCATTAATTCGAGACAATTGCTCTAAACGTTCGGCATGGATAAGTGCTTTTTCAATACTACCCCCTAAAATGGTAGGTAGTTGAGTATAGAATTCGACTTGAGCCCATTGGACCTGCCAGTGCTTTGGATCTAAACTTTCCGCTTTTGTAAAGGCTTTTTTCACTTTTACTATTAAGCTAAAGGCTTTTAATTTAGAGCCTTCTTTTGCCATCATCCCTAAAACTCCGCCATATTTGAAGTGGTAATCTGCATTATCATAATCTAACTCTAAAAGTTGTTTGTAGATCTCAGAAGCGTATTCCCATTTACCATGGGTACCATACAAATCACCCAAAGCTTCCAAAGCAGATTGATCGTTAGTTGAATTATTAATTTTAGCCTTATAATTTGATTCTAAACTGCTAAAATCCGTATCTGAGACGGATTGTGCTTTTAGCATTGTAATTACAAAAAGAAAGGTCCAAAAAAAACTAAATTTTTTCATAAAAATTAAAATGGTATACACACCAAAAATGGAACAAATACTTGTGTGCTACTTGTTCAATTGTTCCCAGAGTAAATCTTTAAGGTCCACGATCCCCGTTTGAGTTATAGATGAAATAAATAAATAGTCTACGGGCAATACTTTATCTAATTCGGCCTTAAGCTCTGTTTTTAACTCATTGTCCAAAAGATCACTTTTGGATATGGCCACCAAACGTTCTTTGTCTAACATTTCAGGGTTGTAACGCTTTAGTTCATCTAATAAAATATCATATTGTTTTCTAATATCATTGGCATCNGCAGGAATCAAAAACAACAAAATAGAATTTCTTTCAATGTGTCTTAAAAAATAATGNCCAAGGCCCTTGCCTTCNGCAGCNCCCTCGATAATTCCNGGNATATCTGCCATNACAAAAGATTGGTAGTCTCTATAGTCAACAATGCCTAAATTGGGTTTTAAAGTGGTGAATTCGTAATCAGCAATCTTTGGNTTGGCTGCGGTTATAACTGAAAGTAAAGTTGATTTTCCAGCATTGGGAAATCCAACCAAACCAACATCTGCTAAAATTTTCAACTCAATGGTTACATTTTTTTCTTCCCCAGGCATTCCTGGTTGAGCATAGCGTGGGGTTTGATTCGTTGAGGATTTAAAATGCCAATTGCCACGACCTCCCATTCCGCCTTGGCACAATACAACTTCATGACCGTGGGTTGTAATTTCAAAAAGTATATTATTTGTTTCATTGTCTTTTACAACAGTGCCCAGAGGAACCTCAATATAAACATCGCTACCATCTGCGCCAGTACTTCGACTTTTACTGCCATGCGCACCATGTCCTGCTCTAAAATGTTTTTTAAACTTTAAATGGTGGAGGGTCCAAAGATTTTGATTGCCTTTGAGAATGATATGACCACCACGTCCTCCATCGCCTCCATCAGGACCCCCTTTGGTGATGTATTTTTCGCGGTGCAAATGCACAGAGCCCTTGCCTCCATTACCGGAGCAAACATACATCTTGATATAGTCTACAAAATTCCCCTCAGTCATTGAAATTATTTATAGCGTATTGACTACAGCGTTTAAACGTTCTGTAATGGCTTCAATCTCGCCCACACCATCCACGCCATGGTATCGCCCTTTAGCTTCATAATAAGACTTTAAAATCGCAGTTTCAGAATAATAAATTTTGATGCGATTTCGAACAATCTCTTCTGATGAGTCATCTGAACGACCACTTGTTTCTCCACGCTTTAATAGACGCTTAACAAGGATTTCGTCTTCAACTTCCAAAGCAATCATAGCATCGACTTGGGCACTGTGTTTTGACAATACAGAATCTAAGGCATCTGCCTGAACGATATTTCTTGGAAAACCATCAAAAATAAACCCTTTACCTGTTGTGTTTTTAGAGACCTCATCACTCAACATGTCGATGGTAACCTGATCAGGAACTAAAGCCCCTCTATCGATATAAGATTGGGCTAAAATTCCTAGAGGAGTCTGATTTTTAATGTTTTTTCTGAACACATCTCCTGTAGAAATGTGAACTAAATTAAAAGTCGATTTTAAAAAATTAGCTTGGGTGCCTTTGCCTGCACCTGGAGGGCCAAATAAAACAATATTTAACATCTATATGGGTAATTGATTTACATAAAAACAACAAAAATTTGCGTTTTTGTATTGAACTAAATTAGTTCACAAATATAATCAAATGCAGAAGCCAAATCGTCTTTTCGAATGACATTTTAATGGGGGATTCCATTTTTAAGTGTATTTTTGTTTCACAATTCAATTTTTATGGATTTGCAGTATTTTTCTTCCAAACATAAACTCGGTATTCTAGGGGGCGGTCAGCTGGGAAAAATGATGCTTTACAACACCCGAAAATTTGATATCAATACTAGCGTTTTGGACCCCAGTAATGAGGCCCCAAGTAGATTGGCTTGCAATCACTTTGTACAGGGAGATTTAATGGATTTTGAAACCGTTTTCAACTTTGGGCAAAAAGTAGATACCCTGACTATAGAAATTGAAAATGTAAATGTAGAAGCGCTCAAGGCATTGGAAAAAAAAGGGGTCAGAGTTTATCCAGATTCTAACACACTTGCAACCATACAAAACAAGGCCGAACAAAAAAGGTTCTACACAAAACACCAGTTGCCCAACGCAGCATTTAAGGCCTACAAAAACAAAAGTACATTAGAAAAGGCCGTTTCAGAGAATGTTCAATCCCTCCCATTTGTTTGGAAAAGTGCACGCTTTGGCTATGATGGAAATGGGGTGAAAATTATCCGAAAGCACTCCGATTTTGACCAACTCCCCAATGGGGAATGTATCGCTGAAGACCTTATTCCTTTTAAAAACGAATTGGCCGTTATTGTCGCAAGAAACCCTAAGGGCGAGGTCAAGTCCTATCCTGTAGTCGAAATGGAATTTCATCCCGAGGCCAACCAGGTAGAATATGTCCTTTGTCCGGCAAGAATTCCACAATCCGTAGCAAAAAAAGCAACAGAAGTAGCCCTTCAAACAGCCAAGGCATTTAAACATGTGGGACTGCTTGCTGTGGAGATGTTCTTGACACAAAATGATGACATTCTTATCAATGAAGTGGCGCCACGACCTCACAATTCTGGACATCAAACCATTGAAGCCAGCCAGACCTCACAATTTGAACAACATCTAAGGGCTGTTCTTAATTTGCCATTGGGTTCCACTAAAAATAAAACCTGTGGTGTGATGGTCAACTTGGTAGGTGCCGAGGGCCATCATGGCGCTGTGGTTTATAAAAATATTGAAGCCATTATGGCGCTTGAAGGGGTTACCCCTCACATCTATGGCAAAAAAAGGACCCGCCCTTTTAGAAAAATGGGGCACGTAACAATTGTAAATTCAAGCATTGAAAAAGCAAGAAAAATTGCACAAAAAGTTAAAGAATCAATCAAAGTAATAAGCGAATAATATGGCACAAGTAGGAATTATTATGGGAAGCGACAGCGACATGCCTGTCATGAAAGCAGCAATTGAAATTCTTGGGGATTTTGATATAGCGGTTGATATCGATATTGTATCGGCTCACCGAACTCCTGAAAAATTATTTGAATACGGAGCTTCTGCACACAAAAAAGGACTTAAAGTCATCATTGCTGGTGCAGGTGGAGCAGCACACTTGCCTGGTATGATTGCTGCAATCAGTCCACTGCCAGTTATTGGGGTTCCAGTAAAATCCAGTAACTCTATTGATGGATGGGATTCCATACTTTCGATACTACAAATGCCAGGGGGGGTACCAGTTGCTACTGTAGCCTTAAATGGTGCGAAAAATGCAGGAATTTTAGCCGCTCAAATCATTGGCAGTTCGGATCAATGCGTATTGGATAAAATTGCAGTTTACAAGGAAGGAATGAAGCTCAAAGTACAAAAAGCCTCCAAAAAATTAAAGTCTTAAAATAGTATTTTGCTTATGAATGTCCTCAACATGGAGTTTGATACCCCTTATAATTCTGCACCCTTTTCCAAAATAAAAACAACTCATTTTTTACCCGCCTTTAAAACGGCTTTGGCCGAAAGTAAAAAAAATATTGCAGCGATTGTTTCAAATCCTGAACCGCCAAATTTTAAGAATACCGTTGAGGCTTTAGAGTTTTCAAGTTTAAGATTGGATCGAATCTCAAGCCTTTTTTTTAATCTTAATGCCGCTGAAACCAATGATGCTATTCAAAACATCGCACAAGAAGTTTCCCCATTGTTAACCGCGCATTCCAATGACGTCGCCTTAAATAAATCACTTTTTAATAGACTCAAGATCGTTTACAATCGATTGGAAAGTTTAAACTTGACAACAGAACAAAAAACACTACTAGAAAAAAAATTCAAAGGCTTTGTCCGTAATGGTGCCAATTTGAATTCAAATGACAAAACAAGGCTTAGAGAAATTGATAAGGAACTGAGCGTTTCAAAGCTAACTTTTGGGGAACATTTGCTTGCGGAGACCAATAAATTCAGACTTGAGATTAACAAAGCTTCTCACTTAGAAGGACTTCCAGAAAATTTAATTTCAACTGCTAAACTGTTAGGGGAAAAAGAAGAAAAAAAAGGTTGGCTATTTACACTAGATTATCCCAGCTATGTTCCATTTATGACCTATGCAAAAAACAGAACCCTGCGAAAAAAAATGGCTATAGCTTTTGGAAAAAAAGGGTTTCAAAACGATAATCTAGACAACCAGAATTTATTGCTAAAAATTGCAAAATTACGCCACATCCGCGCCAATTTATTGGGCTACAAAACACATGCTGATTACGTTCTTGAGGAGCGCATGGCCAAATCCCCTGAAACCGTACTCGGTTTTTTAGAAGATTTAAAGGCCAAGGCTTTAATAGTAGCGCAATCGGAATACAAAGAATTGAGCGCTTTTGCCAAAGAATTAGATGGGATTAAAACCCTTCAAAAATGGGACAGTGCTTATTATTCCGAAAAACTTAAAAAGAAACGATTCGATATTGACGATGCACTTCTTAAACCTTTCTTTAAATTGGAAAATGTCTTAGAAGGCGCCTTTGCGATTGCAAAAAAATTATTTCAAATCCAATTTATCAAAACAACAGAAGTGGACACCTACCACGATGATGTTATGGTTTATAAAGTTACAGACAAAAAAGGTGATCTGGTAGCACTTTTTTATGCAGATTTCTTCCCTAGATCTGGAAAACGTGCGGGGGCTTGGATGACCTCTTTTAAACCACAATATCAATTGCAGGGCCAACAACATCGCCCACATGTGTCTATTGTTTGCAACTTTACAAAACCAACAAAAAAATCCCCTTCATTATTGACATTTAATGAAGTTACAACCCTGTTCCATGAATTTGGACATGCGCTTCATGGCATGCTTGCCAACACCACTTATCCCAGTCTTTCCGGCACCAATGTTGCTTGGGATTTTGTAGAACTTCCAAGCCAACTGATGGAGAATTGGTGTTACGAAAAAGAGGCACTCGAACTCTTTGCAAGGCATTATGAAAGTTCTGAAGTGATTCCCATGCACTGGATAGAAAAAATCAAAGCAGCGGGACGATTTCAACAAGGGATGCAAACCCTTCGGCAATTGAGTTTTGGTCTTTTGGATATGAGCTGGCACGGACAAGACCCCAGCTCAATAAAGGATGTTAAAACGCATGAAAAAAACGTTTTTAAATCATTGCAATTATTCCCTGACGTCAAAGAGAATTGCATGTCAACGGCATTTGCACATATTTTTCAAGGTGGGTATTCTTCTGGCTATTACAGTTACAAATGGGCTGAAGTTCTGGAAGCAGATGCTTTTGCATACTTTAAAAAAAATCAGGTGTTTGACCCAATAATAGCATCTAAACTAAAAACTCATATTTTAAGTCAAGGTGGCATTGAAAACCCAGAAGTTCTTTACAAGCGTTTTCGAGGTAAAAAAGCATCTAACAAAGCGCTTTTAGAGCGTGCAGGGCTACAATAAAAAATTAGAAATCCAAACTAAAAGGGCCCAAAACACAGGAACCGATTCAACCCAGAAAGCCGTAAAATAAAATGGTTTTTGAGGATGACTGAATATTAAAAATAGCCCTGTAACTACCATCACAATTGTTGTTATTAAAATATCAATTGCATTGTCATGCAATAAAAAAGAAAGTAAGAAAATCAAAACAAGGCCTAAAAAACCCAATCGCTTGGAAGTGGTAATTCCAATTTTTTGAGGAATGGTGGATAACCTCAGGTCATCATTGTTAAGGTCTCTGATTTCAAAGGGCAGCATTAAAACCAAAATAAAAATAAAACGCTGGACAAGTTCGAAGAAAATACTGGATTCGAGCCGAATATCGGCTTCTACCAAAGGAAGCAGTACCGTAGTTATTGCCCAAACCAAAGCAATAATATAAATTTTTAACCCTCTTACCTTTCTTAGACTTTCAATTCTTTCAAAAGGAATTTCATACAAAAAAGTTACAGTTCCTAAGCAAAGAACCAGTGGCTTGCTGGTATTGTTTAATCCAATAAATGTAAAGATTAATCCGAACAAACAAAATAAACTTAACAATTGAATTTCTTTAAGCCGCGTCGTTAAAGACCGGTAATGAAATTTAGAAATACCAAAATATTTGATGAAGTTATAGCCCGAAACGCTGGAACAAAACAAAAAAATAAATAAATTTTTATCACATTTTATTGCAAAGGATTGAGCCGTTATGAAACTGAGTGATAAAACAGAAAAAGCAATATGTATACTGCTGTTTAAATAAAATTTAAATAGGCGATTGATAAAATTCACGGTGCAAAAATAGAGAAACTGTTGATAAGCTAAAAAAACGGTTAAAAACTTTAATTTTTAAGCCAAAAAAAGGCTGAATAAATCCGTAGTTTTGTGTCTGACAAACAAGACAAAAATATGAACCCAGATATTTTTTCCGAAAGACATATTGGTCCGAGAGGATCACAAATTCAAGACATGCTTAGTTGTGTTGGAGCCTCTTCGCTTGAAGCGCTAATTGATGAAACTGTCCCAAATAACATTCGCCTGCAAAGCCCTCTGAAGCTGGATCCACCCATGAGCGAGCCCGAGTTTTTGGAACACATTCAAACGCTAGGTCACAAAAATAAAGTATTCAAATCCTACATTGGAATGGGTTACCACCCTTCGAATTTACCTGCTGTTATACAAAGGAATATATTAGAAAATCCAGGATGGTACACCGCCTACACGCCTTATCAAGCTGAAATTGCCCAAGGCCGTTTGGAAGCACTGCTGAACTTCCAAACCATGGTCACAGATTTGACGGGTATGGAGCTGGCGAATGCTTCGCTTTTAGATGAAAGTACCTCGGCAGCTGAGGCCATGGCACTTTTGTTTGCTGTCAGAGAACGTGCTGCTGTCAAAGCTGGTGTGGTTAAATTTTTTGTTTCCGATGATATATTACCGCAAACATTATCCGTTTTAAAAACGAGAGCCATTCCTATCGGAATTCAGCTGGTTGTTGGTAAAGTAGAAACATTTGATTTTTCAGAGGACTATTTTGGCGCATTAGTACAATATCCGGGTGCTTCCGGAAACATTATAAACCTAAAGTCTTTTATCTCAAAAGCCAAAGCCAAAGCTGTTAAAGTGGCCGTGGCTGCTGATATTTTAAGTTTGGTATTGCTTGAAGCCCCAGGGCATATGGGAGCAGACGTCGTCGTTGGGACAACGCAACGTTTCGGGATTCCAATGGGTTATGGAGGTCCTCATGCGGCATATTTTGCAACCAAAGCGGCATACAAAAGATACATACCAGGGAGAATTATTGGTGTGACCAAAGACATGAATGGAGACCGTGCTTTGCGCATGGCCTTGCAAACAAGAGAACAACACATTAAAAGAGGCCGTGCCACTTCCAACATATGTACTGCACAAGTGCTATTGGCAGTAATGGCTGGCATGTATGCTGTATACCATGGCCCCAAGGGGCTTAAATACATTGCTGAAAAAGTTCATAGTAATACGGTTACTTTGGCAAAATCTTTGACCTCCGTTGGTTTTTCTATAAAACACTCCAGTTTTTTTGATACCCTACAAATTTCGGTAGCAAATAATGAAAAAATAAAATCTATTGCCCTACGCAAACAGCTCAATTTTTATTATCCAGACGATACCACCGTATCAATTTCAGTAAATGAAACTACCTCAATAAATGATATTGAACTTATTTTATCCGTTTTTTCAGAAGCCTTTGAGGTGAGTCTTCAAGCAGAACAAAGCTCGGAAAGTTATATTCCGAAAGACCATACAAGAACCTCGGAATTTTTAAATAATTCCGTTTTTAACAGCCACCACTCTGAGACAGAACTGATGCGTTACATAAAACGCTTGGAACGAAAAGACTTGGCGTTGAATTATTCCATGATTTCGTTGGGATCCTGCACCATGAAACTAAATGCAGCGGTTGAAATGCTTCCGCTAAGTTGGTCAAGTTGGGGCAACATCCATCCTTTTGCTCCAAAAGATCATGTGGAAGGCTACACTCAAGTCCTCCAGGCCTTAGAACAACAATTGAATGAAATTACAGGCTTCGCGGGGACCTCTTTGCAACCCAACTCTGGTGCACAGGGGGAGTTTGCTGGCTTGATGACCATTAAAGCCTACCACGATTCTAGAGGAGACCATCTCCGAAATATTTGCATCATTCCGTCTTCCGCGCACGGAACAAACCCCGCAAGTGCTGTCATGGCTGGAATGAAAGTTGTAGTGACAAAATCTTCTGAAAATGGCAATATCGATGTTGAGGATGTCCGTGAAAAAGCCATGCTTCACAAAGATAATTTGGCAGCCCTCATGGTAACCTACCCTTCAACCCATGGCGTTTATGAATCTGAAATCAAAGAGATTACACAAATCATCCATGATTATGGCGGACAAGTTTATATGGACGGCGCCAACATGAATGCCCAAGTGGGGCTTACAAGTCCTGGACAAATTGGAGCGGATGTATGCCATTTAAACCTTCACAAAACTTTTGCCATTCCACATGGTGGCGGTGGCCCTGGCGTTGGCCCCATTTGTGTCGCTAAACAATTAACACCTTTCTTACCAGGAAACCCCCTAGTAAAAAGTGGGGGTTCCCAAGCGATCAATTCCATCTCTGGCGCACCCTTTGGGTCGGCCCTGGCTTGTCTCATTTCCTATGGATATATCAAAATGTTAGGTACAAAAGGATTGACTGAAGCAACCAAAATTGCCATCTTAAATGCTAATTATATCAAGCAGCGGCTTCATGGATTTTACGACACACTTTATACTGGTGAAAAAGGCCGTGCAGCTCATGAAATGATCATTGATTGTAGAGATTTTAAAGCCAAGGGTATTGAAGTAACCGATATTGCAAAGCGTTTAATGGATTATGGATTTCACGCCCCAACAGTTTCTTTCCCCGTTGCAGGCACCATGATGATTGAGCCCACTGAAAGTGAAAGCAAAGCTGAAATGGACCGTTTTTGTGACGCCATGATTGCCATTCG
>NZZM01000001.1 GCA_002698705.1 Formosa sp.
CAGTAACACCTTTAATATATTAACAATTGTTAATCATTATTTTTTATGACGAATTTCAGATGAAACACTCAACTTTTTACGTCCTTTTGCGCGTCTTCTAGCTAAAACCTTTCTGCCGTTAGCAGAGGCCATTCTTTCCATAAAACCGTGTTTATTTTTACGTTTTCTTTTGGAAGGTTGAAATGTTCTTTTCATTTTATTTTATCTTTAAATCCGATATGGGAATTTATAAATTCTAAGTTTATAAAATCTTAAATTTAGAGCAGGGCAAATATACAAAGAGTTTTTAGTTCAACAAATCTTATTTTAAAATTATTTTGTTTTGTTTTCATTACATTTGTATTCCATTTTAAACTGAAAACATGTTCAATAAATACATCAAACTCGTCTTGTTCATTTCATGCATTGCGTATGCAATCTATCAATTTATAGAGTCTTATATAGGTAACGGCATTATGTTTATTTTAATTGGACTTACTTTTTTGTTTTTATACTATAAAAACGAATTCATTTTATTGGCGTTTTTAAAACTTAGAAAGCAAGATTTTGCTGGAACTGAAGCTTGGCTAAGCAAGATTAAAAATCCCCAATCGGCTCTGACCAAAAAGCAACAAGGCTATTACAATTTTTTAAAAGGAATAATGGTATCTCAAACCAATATGAATGCCGCCGAAAAGTTTTTTAAAAATGCTGTGAGTCTAGGACTCTCGATGGATCACGACCTAGCGATGGCCAAACTTAACTTGGCGGGAATAGCATTTACAAAACGACGAAAAATGGAATCAAAACGCTTGCTTTCGGAAGCACAAAAGCTCGATAAAAGAAACATGCTGAGCGAGCAAATTAAGATGATGAAGCAGCAAATGAAAAAGGCCTCCATCCCCAACCAGCATTTTGGACAAGGAAACGCAGGTCGAAGACGTTAATTTTTTGATTCAACACCATTAATCTTAGGTATTTCAATAGTATATTTTTTTCTTGATTTATTATTTAAAAATGTCTCTCTCAACCAAGGGTTATGAATTTTTAATTGCTTGTAATTAATACCAAAACCGTTAGCAAATTGTACTAAGTCACTAACGGCTGTATCAATCTCCACTGAAAATGTAGGGGGGTGATTGTATAAGTCAGTATCCGTATAATTAAAGCCATATCTCATGGGATTGTTTGTAATTTCTTTGAGTGCTAGAATTCTAAATACATAACGACCTGTTTCTTGACTCAACAACATATCGTAGTAATTGTCGACTGATTGACGTTTTAGTTCTGTGGCAATTCCATTCATTCCAGCGTTGTAAGAGGCTGCAGCTAACGTCCAAGAACCAAATCTTTCTTTAGCTTTCAATAAGTATTCACATGCCACTTTGGTTGATAAAATCAGATTGTTACGCTCGTCAACATTTTGATTTACTTCCAATCCAAATTCTTTAGCAGTAGTTTTCATTATTTGCCAAAATCCTTTAGCACCAGCAGGAGAAGTAACATTTTGTAGACCACTTTCAATTAATGCTAAATATTTAAAATCATCTGGGATACCATTCGATTTTAAAATTGGCTCAATGATGGGAAAATACTTGTGAGCTCGCTTGAATAAAAGAAAGCCATTTGACTGCCAATATGTATTAACTAAAAGCTCACGATCCATTCGCTCTCTTACGTCACTAATATTTAATGGAATGATTTCACCTGAAAAATCCAATTTGTTTGGCATTGGTAATGCGTATACATTGTAGTCTGATGAGGTAAGATTATGATGATTTTTAGTAACAAAGGAAAAAAAAATAAAAACAAATAATACAATAAAAATTAAAAAAAAATAAGTGGTGTATTTATTAGACATATCCATAATATTATAAAATTCTAATTTAAAAAAAAAGAATCATTTTAAATAGAGTTAAATATTAACACTTTTAGAAAAATTGAAAAATTGTTAAAGTTCACTAAAACAGTACTTTTTTTTGTAAATTTGCAAAGTATTTAATAAAATTATTCAATGTTAGAAGCCTCTAATCTTACAGACAATACTTTCCTTAGACAATATGAAGTTAAGATTGGTAATAGTATAGCTACCATAGAATACTCACAACAAGAACGTAAAATATTTCTTACAAAATTAAATATCCCAACTGAACTTGATTCAGAGGGTTTTTCTGAAAATTTTATAAAAATAGTTCTTGAAAATATTAGTGACAAAAAAATTAGTGTTGTCCCAACAAGCCCACCTATTGCAAAGTTCATAAAAAGAAATCGCCGTTACAAGAAAATGTTACCAGTTGGGATTCGAATCTAATTTGAAACTAACGTTTTAACAAACTCAAAACGAACCAGTCCATCTACATCAATTTTAGTAAGTTCAATTTCATGTATCTCATTTATTAACGTAGGATCCCAAGGAGTTTTTACTTTGACGTAGTTTTCTGTAAATCCATGAATATAGCCTGATTTGTTTCCCCCCTCAAACAACACGGTATGTACTGAGCCTAGTTGACTTTCGTAAAAAGCCCTTCTTTTTTTGACGGAAAGACCTCGCAATAATTTACTACGCTTTTTTCTCACAGACTTGGGTACTGTATTTTCCATGGATGAAGCCAATGTATTGGGCCGTTCAGAATATGTAAAAACATGTAAATATGAAATATCTAATACGTTTAAAAAATTGAATGTTTCAAGAAATAGGGCTTCTGTTTCACCAGGGAAACCAACAATGACATCCACACCAATACAAGCTTGTGGCATTTTTTGTTTTATCAGTCTAACGCGTTCTTCATATAATTCTCTCATATAACGTCTTCGCATATTTTTTAAAAGCAAATTGCTTCCACTTTGAAGTGGAATGTGAAAATGCGGTACAAAACAATTACTTTTTGATACAAAATCAATTGTTTCATTTTTCAATAAGTTGGGCTCTATGGAGGAAATTCTAAGGCGATTGATTCCCTCAACCTTATCCAAAGCTTGAATCATTTCTAAAAATGTATGCTGGTGCTTTTTGTTGCCAAACTCTCCTTTGCCGTAATCTCCAATATTCACTCCAGTAAGGACAATTTCTTTAATGCCCCTATTTGAAATATCATAGGCGTTTTTTAGAACATTTTTTAAAGTATCGCTTCTGGAAATTCCACGCGCAAGCGGAATGGTACAATAGGTACATTTGTAATCACAGCCATCTTGAACTTTTAGAAAAGCGCGGGTACGATCTCCTGTTGAGTAACTGCCAACATAAAAATCAACAGCCTCAATTTCGCAGGCATGAACAGACCCAACTGATTGTTTGGAAAGGTCGTTCAAATAATCTGTAATTTTAAATTTTTCGGTAGCACCTAATACCAAATCAACACCATTTAACTCTGCCAATTCTTGAGGTTGAAGCTGAGCATAACAACCAATAGCAATTATATAAGCATCTGAATTGATATCAAGCGCTTGTTTGACAATTGTTTTAAAACGTTTGTCAGCGTTATCAGTCACCGAACACGTATTTATTACATAAATATCTGCTAAAGCGGTAAAATCAACACGTACGAAACCTTCGTCTTGAAAATCTCTTGCAATGGTGGAAGTTTCTGAAAAATTTAATTTACAGCCCAAAGTGTAAAAAGCTACTTTTTTTGTTGCAATCATTCTTGTACATTTACAAAGAAAAACAAAGTTACAACGAACCAAGCTAATGGCAAAATACTCTAAAAGTTTACTATATAATAAAGCTATAGCACTCACAACTTTATTTTTTATTTATGGATGTATACACAATGATAACTCGTCAATAGAAGGACAAGTATTCCGCTACAATGAACATAAAAATATTACCAGCTTAGACCCAGCATTTGCAAAAGATAATGCAAATATTTGGGCAGTAAATCAACTTTTTAACGGCTTGGTTGAAATGGATGATCACATGAAGATTATTCCAAGTATAGCAAAAAAATGGGATATTTCTGAGAATGGTACTTTATACACATTTTATCTCAGAAAAGACGTTTATTTCCATTCACACGAAAAATTTGGTGTTAATTCAACACGCTTAGTTAACGCAGCTGATTTTGAATTTAGTTTTAAAAGACTGATGGACCCGAAAGTAGCCTCTCCAGGAGGATGGGTATTAAAAAATGTGAAAGAATTTTCAGTAATTGGTAGCGATAAATTTAAAATAAAATTAAAAAAGCCTTTCGCATCATTTTTAGAACTTCTAACAATGAAATACTGTAGTGTTGTGCCTAAAGAGATAGTTGATTATTATGGAGCGGATTTTAGAGACAACCCTGTAGGAACAGGTCCATTTTTTTTCAAAAATTGGTCTGAAAATAACAAATTGGTATTTAGAAAAAATAAAAAATATTTTGAAACTGATGAAGAAGGAAAGAGACTTCCATATTTAGAAGCAGTAGCTATTACATTCTTACCAGAAAAACAATCCGAATACTCCCAATTTATTCAAGGTAATATAGACTTTATTTCAGGGCTTGATGCTACATATAAAGACCATATTTTAAATCCATATGGATTACTTCAAAATAAGCATCTTAAAGAAATAAATATGATAAGAGGCCCATACTTAAACACAGAGTATTTAGGATTTTTTATGGATTCGGATGTTGATGAAGTACAAAGTGGTCTTTTAAGACAAGCTTTTAACTATGGTTTTGATAGAAAAAAAATGATTAAATATCTTAGAAATAATATTGGAAATGTTGGAGAAGGTGGATTTATTCCTAAAGGTTTACCTGGGTTTAATTCTAATATTGGCTTTAAATACAATCCAGAGAAAGCCAAAGGATTAGTTGATGAATACAAAAAATTAAATAAAAAGAACTCAATACCTTCTCTGATTGTTGAAACAACAGAAAATTATTTAAGTTTTTGTGAATTCATTCAAAGATCATTACTTGATATTGGCCTAAAAATGACAATTAATGTGATGCCTGGTTCAGCTTTAAAATCGGCTAAAGCAAATGGTAAAACAAATATTTTTAGAGCCAGCTGGGTGGCTGATTACCCTGACGCTCAAAACTATTTATCACTATTTTATAGCAAAAACTTTGCACCCAATGGACCAAACTATACACATTTCAAAAATGATAATTTTGACATATTATATGAATCTGCTATGGTTGAAACTAACGATTCTTTACGTATTAAACTTTATAAAAAAATGGACAAAATTGTAATGAGAGAAACCCCTATTGTAGTTTTATTTTACGATGAAGTACTGCGGTTTACTCAAAAGAATATCGAAGGGCTAGGTATCAATCCTACTAATCTTTTAGATTTAAGAAAAGTTAAAAAAAATTAATCTGTCCTGTGTTTATTGCTAATTTCAAAAACATGCTCTAAAATTTTAGCTTCCTTAGTTGTAAATTCTAAGCCTCGGCGTTGAAACACAGCAGTTGCTACTTCAAATGCTTTTTTAGTCAAATACGTACGCATACCTTGACTGCCACCCCAACTAAAACTGGGTACAAAATTCCTGGGGAAGCCGCTACCAAAAATATTTGCACTTACTCCTACTACAGTTCCTGTGTTAAACATGGTATTGATAGAACATTTACTGTGATCACCCATCATCAATCCACAGAACTGAAGGTCTGTTTTTGAAAAATTTTCAGTCTCGTAATTCCAAAGACGCACCTGAGCATAGTTGTTTTTTAAATTTGAAGTATTTGTATCCGCACCCAAATTACACCACTCTCCGATGACAGAATTACCTAAAAATCCATCGTGTGCTTTGTTAGAATAGCCAAAAATAACTGAGTTATTGACCTCTCCACCAACTTTACAGTGCGGTCCTACAGTTGTACTGCCATATATCTTAGCCCCCATTTTTAAAGTAGAGTTTTCGCACAACGCAAAAGGGCCGCGTACTAAACTACCTTCCATAATTTGGGCATTTTTACCAATGTATATAGGGCCATCACTTGCATTCAAAATACAATGATTTAAGTTGACTCCTTCTTCAATAAATATATGGGTTTTGTTGAGTGTTTTTACTGTTTTAGGGATAGGTTCAGATGTCCTACCTTCTGTAATCAAATTAAAATCTGCTTTAATAGCAGCCCCATTAAGCTGAAATATATCCCAAGTGTTTTTAATTGATAGAACATATTTAGGGCAAATATGAATTTTAAAGTGAGTAAAATCAATAGTTTCTTGGTTATCCACAACCCTAAAAGCAACGACGACTTCGCCGTCAAAAATAGCTTCATTTTCATTTAATTTCTGAAGCATATCAACAAGTTCTTGTGTAGGTAGGTAAGAGCCGTTAATCATGGTGTTTTCCGAAAACTCCACCATTGGGAATTTCTCCGACAAATAGTCTTCTGTGACAGTTGTTGTTGTCAAACCTAGAAAAGCTTCCCATTTCTCTCGTATGGTTAAAATCCCAACTCGGATGTCTGCAAAAGGCCTTGTGTAGGTAAAAGGCAACAAAGCATTTCGGTTGGCACCATCAAATAAAATATAATTCATACAAATTATTTTTTGTAAAAATAACAAAAAAGCCTTTCATGTGAATGAAAGGCTTTTGATATTATAAATGTTTCTAAGTTATTTTTTAAATTTAGAGTATTTTGTTTTGAACTTATCAATGCGACCAGCAGTGTCTACCAATTTAGACTTACCAGTGTAGTAAGGGTGTGAAGTCCTAGAAATTTCTAACTTAATAAGTGGGTATTCAACGCCTTCAACTTCGACGGTTTCACTGGTGTCTGCGGTTGATTTTGTTAAAAAAATATCGTCGTTGGACATGTCTTTAAACGCTACAAGTCTGTAATTTTCTGGGTGGACTCCTTTTTTCATTGTATGCTTTTTTCGATTTTTCGAATTGCAAATTTAATTATTTTTTACAATATCACAACAGATTATTAATTTTATTTCTAGAACTTTACTGTAACATTTTTCAGCAAATTGTATCTAATAAAAAAACTATAAATTTTTACATATGGAACCAACCAACAAATCAAATTCAATCAATCTTGGGCTTTATCTTGGCGCCACATTGGCCGCTATTGTAGTTCTTATTTATACTGTAAACCTTGATCTCATGGTCGAATGGTGGTTAAGTTTCGCTTTGCTTACCGTCGTTATCTCTTTTGGCGTTATCGCGGCAAAACGAGCCAAAAAAAACAATGCTGGCCTTCTTTCTTTTAAAGAGGCCTTTGTAAATTATTTCCTCACCATCGCTCTAGGAACAGCAATTAGCGCTGTGGTTGGTATTGTTATTTTTAACTTTGTGGATCCTGAAGCCGCTGCGTACCTCAATGAGCAAATTCTTTTAAAATCAAAACAAATGATGGAAGGATTTGGTATGCCACAGGAAGCCATGGCAACAGCACTTGATGAAGCCAGTAAAAAAGATAACTTTTCGATTGGATCTCAACTGCAATCCTATGTATTTAGCTTGGCGCTTTATGCTATTATTGGTTTAATCGTTGCACTAATCGTTAAAAAAACAAATACAAGCGAAGCTTAATTTCGCTATTTTTGGGTTCGTAAGTCGATTTTATGGATATTTCTGTCGTTATACCTCTTTTGGATGAGCAAGACTCATTGGTAGAACTCCACGATTGGATTGCACAAGTCATGCAATCCAACCAGTTGAATTATGAAATTATTTTTATAGATGATGGCAGCAGAGATAATTCTTGGTCAATCATCAAAAAGTTAAGTACTAAAAATCCGTCGGTTTTAGGCATTCGCTTCGCCCAAAACTTTGGTAAATCTCAAGCACTGCATGCTGGTTTTGAAAAAGCAAAAGGCGAGGTCATAATCACTATGGATGGCGATTTGCAAGATAGTCCCGACGAAATTCCAGAACTTTTTCAGCTCATAAAGAAAAAAAAACTCGATATCGTTTCTGGTTGGAAAAAAAAGCGTTATGACGCATTTATTACAAAAAATTTACCTTCAAAATTATTCAATTGGGCGGCACGTCGTATTTCAGGACTTAAGCTTCATGACTTCAATTGTGGTCTGAAAGCTTACAAAAAGGAGGTCATTAAAAACATTGAAGTTTATGGTGAAATGCATCGTTACATCCCTGTACTTGCCGTAAATTCCGGATTTAAAAACATAACAGAAAAGGTAGTAATACACCAAGCAAGAAAACACGGCAAAACAAAATTTGGTATGGAACGATTTATAAATGGCTTTTTAGACTTGATTACAATATGGTTCACTTCAAGGTTTGGGAAACGCCCAATGCACTTTTTTGGGTTCCTAGGAGTATTAATGCTCATCATTGGTTTTACTTTTGCAGCGTATTTAGGGATCGATAAATTATATTTCAATCCAACCGGAAGATTAATTTCAGACCGTCCTGAATTTTTTATTGCCTTGACAACAATGATTATTGGGACCCAATTCTTTGTTGCTGGGTTTTTGGGTGAAATTATTTTACAATCTAGAAGCAACAAAGAACGTTACCACATTTCTGAAGATACAATAACTAAATAATCCTGTGAAAGAAACTACTTTAGTTCTGTAAATAACTAAATTTGCAAAAATAACCAATGGCATCACCCCTAAGCTCAGAGATAAAAAACAAAATTTCAAATTGGCAACAAGATTTTTTTGACCAAGAGACGAAGGATGAAATCACCAAACTTCAAGACAACCTCGAAGAATTAGAAGATCGATTTTATAAAGATTTAGAATTTGGAACAGGAGGAATGCGTGGTGTCATGGGAGTTGGTACCAACCGAATTAATAAGTATACATTGGGCAAAAACACCCAAGGTCTTTCTAACTATTTGAAGAAATTATTTAATGAAGAAAAATTAAAAGTAGCAATCGCCTTTGACTGTAGACATAATAGTAAATCTTTTGCAAAAATTGTAGCAAATGTATTTTCAGCCAATGACATTGAAGTTTTCTTATTTGAAGATCTTAGAGCCACGCCTGAACTATCATTTACTGTTAAATACTTGAATTGTCAGTGTGGAATTGTATTGACAGCTTCACATAATCCGCCAGAATATAATGGCTATAAAGTCTATTGGAAAGATGGGGGGCAACTTGTGCCTCCACACGATAAAGCAATTATAAAAATTATAAATAACTTAGACTATACAGACATAAATTTTGAAGCTAATGAAACTTTAATTCACATGATTGGTGCTGATGTCGATAATGTTTTTATTAATGCAGCTGTTGAAAATGGAGTACTCAATCAAAATTCATTAGAAAATAGAGATGAATTAACTATTGTTTTTACATCACTTCACGGTACTTCGATTACAGCCGTTCCCGAAACCCTTAGAAGGGCAGGCTACAAAAATGTTCATATTGTTAAAGAACAAGCGCTTCCTAACGGAGACTTTACAACGGTGAAATCTCCAAATCCTGAAGAACCAGAGGCCCTGAAAATGGCTCTAGAATTGGCTGAAAAAATTAATGCAGATATTGTTATTGGGACTGATCCAGATTGTGATCGTTTGGGGATAGCCGTTCGGAATAATAATGGTGAATTAACAATATTAAATGGTAATCAAACAATGGTAATCATGACAAAGTTTTTACTAGATCAATGGAAAGACGATGGGAAAATTAACGGCAACCAATTTGTGGGCTCAACCATTGTTTCAACCCCAATGCTCCCAAAATTAACTGCTGCTTACAATGTAGATTGTAAAATTGGTCTTACTGGCTTCAAATGGATTGCCAAGATGATAGAAGAACACCCAAATATGGACTTTGTAGGTGGTGGTGAAGAAAGCTTTGGCTTTATGGTTGGAGATTTTGTGCGTGATAAAGACGCTGTAACCTCTACCCTTCTCGCCTGTGAAATTGCAGCGCTGACCAAGGCCAATGGCAGTTCTTTTTTCAATGCACTAATTGACTTATATACTATCCATGGCTTATTTAAGGAACGGCTTGTTTCAATCATAAAAAAAGGGAAAACCGGCGCCCAAGAAATTCAAAAATTAATGGATGAAGCCAGAACATCGCCACCAATTAAAATTAATGGTTCAAGCGTGATAAAAATTGACGATTACCAATCTTCGATATCACAAAACACCACAACCAGTACTGCTTCAAGTATAAATATACCAAAGGCAAATGTTCTGATTTTTACCACAGAAGACGGCAGTAGAATTGCCTTAAGACCCAGTGGAACAGAGCCAAAAATAAAATATTATATTAGCGTCAATAAAACACTCAAAATTGCTTCAGAATTTGAGTCAGTAGAATTAGAACTTGAAGCAAAAATTAATGAAATTTTAAAAGCAATGAATTTGGAATGAGATGAAAAAAATTCTTATACAATTATGGCCTTTTATTAAAAACTACAAAAAGCATGTAGTTCTAAATATATTATTCAACTTGTTATACGCCCTTTTTGGTACTCTTGCATTCGTTTCATTAATTCCAATGCTCAATGTATTATTTGACAAAACTCAGAAGGTCATAAAAGCACCAGTCTGGAATGGGATTGGGAATCTTAAAAACTATGCTAATGATACTTTAAACTTTAAAATTACCACACTATTAGATGCAGGAAATGGTCAAATGGCATTGCTGATTGTGGTGGGTGTTGTGGTGGGAACATTTTTTCTAAAAAATCTCTTTGGATTCCTTTCAATGCAGCACGTAATGTATTTAAGGAACGGTATTTTAACAGATTTAAGAAAACATATTTACAAACATATTGTAGAGCTTCCTATCAGCTTTTACGCTAAAAGAAAAAAAGGGGACATTATGGCGCGAATATTAGGTGACATTAATGAAATGCAAAATTCTTTCTTTATTATTTTAGAACTTATTATTAGAGAGCCCTTAACAATTGTTTTTTCACTTATTGTGATGTTTACCTTAAGCTGGCAACTTTCCCTCTTTGTACTTCTTTTTATTCCTGTATCTGGATTTTTAATTTCCAACATCGGAAAACGTTTAAAAAAACAATCCCTCAAAGCACAAGAAGAATCGGGAGTGCTTATTTCTACTGTTGAAGAAACATTATCAGGACTAAAAATTGTAAAAAGTTATAATGCAGAAGCTAGTTTTAAACAGCGTTTTTCAAATTCTGCAGATCGAATTTTAAGATTAATCAATAAGATTGGAAACAAAAATAACTTAGCAGGACCTTTGAGTGAATTTCTAGGGATTGTAACCATTGCAGCACTGTTGTGGTATGGTGGTAAACTAGTGTTGATTGAAAAAGCAATTGAAGGCACTACATTTATTGGATTTATGGGACTTGCCTACGGCATATTAACTCCAGCAAAATCCATCAGTAAAGCTTTCTATAAAGTAAAAAATGGCATTGCAGCTGCAGATCGTGTATTTGAAGTATTAGACAGTGAAGATAACATGTCGGATGAAGAAAATGCAAAAGTTTTATCAGAATTCAACAAATCAATTACCCTCAAAAATATCGTTTTTAAATACGAGAAAGAGAATGTTTTAAATGATTTCTCGATTTCTGTTAAAAAAGGTCATACAGTAGCTTTAGTTGGCCAATCAGGGAGTGGAAAATCTACCATTGCAAATCTTTTGACACGTTTTTATGATGTTAATGGAGGAACCATTAAAATTGATGGTATAGATATAAAAAAGTTTACAAAAAAATCTTTGAGGTCTCAAATTGGACTGGTCACTCAAGATTCCATTTTATTTAACAATAGCATTAAAAACAACTTACTTATAGGAAACGAAAATGCTACAAACGATGAAATTATTGAGGCACTTAAAGTTGCCAATGCTTGGGAATTTGTAAAAGAATTACCAGGAAGAATTGATTCAAATATTGGAGATGCTGGAAACAGTCTCTCCGGAGGTCAAAAACAGCGCTTAAGTATTGCTAGGGCAGTACTTAAAAATGCACCCATCATGATTTTAGATGAGGCGACATCCGCACTGGATACTGAAAGCGAGCGCTTGGTTCAAGAAGCGCTTGAAAATATGATGAAAAATCGCACCTCTATAGTCATTGCACACCGATTGTCTACCATTCAAAATGCTGACCAAATCATTGTAATGAAACAAGGGGAAATTGTAGAACAAGGCAAGCATCAAGAACTTTTAGATAAAAAAGGCATGTATCACAAATTGGTGTTAATGCAGTCTTTGGATTAATAAAAGAACTGATTTCTAAAAAAATATCTAAGTTTAATTTAGAAACAAATCCTTTGCTTTTCGAGAAACCATTTATTAAGTGTAACTTTGTAATTCTAAGAAAAAATTGATGCGTTTACACAGAAATTTATGCTTTGCAATCATTGATGGTGTCCTTGAAGTTTTCAACGATAATAAATATGCCGATAAAGTTATTCAAGCCCTTTTAAAACGCGATAAACGTTGGGGCAGCCGCGATCGTGGTTTTGTGGCAGAAACCACCTACGACATTGTTCGTTGGAAAAGGCTTTACGCGGAAATTGCCGAAATTAATGAACCTTTCAGTAGAGATGATGCTTGGCGGCTTTTTGCAGTATGGTCGACCCTTAGGGGTATTAAATTGCCTGACTGGAAATATTTTGAAAATACACCAACTAGAAAAATTAAAGGCCGCTTTGACGAAGCCTGTAAAATTCGAAAAATTAAGGAATCGATTCCAGACTGGATAGATGCGTTGGGTATCAAAGAATTGGGGGAAAGCGTTTGGTCCAAAGAACTGGCAAAACAAAACGAACAAGCAGATGTGATATTCAGGGTAAACACACTAAAAACCACTAAAACAGAGCTTCAACTTAAACTAGGTGCGGAGCATATTGAAACCGTAGAGATCAAAGGCTACCCAAATGCTTTAAAACTAGTGGAACGTGCCAACGTCTTTAAAACCGAAGCTTTTAAAATGGGTTGGTTTGAAGTGCAAGATGCCTCCTCTCAATTGGTGGCTGATTTTTTGGAGGTAGCTCCAGGAATGAAAGTGGTGGATGTTTGTGCCGGTGCTGGTGGCAAGACCCTACACCTTTCTGCATTGATGCAAAATAAAGGATCGCTCATTGCTATGGATATTTACGAAAGTAAACTCAAAAAATTAAAAGTTAGGGCCAAACGAAATGGGGCACACAACATTGATTTAAGGTTGATTAATTCTACTAAACCTATAAAAAAACTTAAAGAAAAAGCGGATCGCTTGCTCATTGACGCCCCCTGCTCTGGCTTGGGCGTTTTACGTCGAAATCCAGATTCTAAATGGAAGTTAAAACCTGAATTTTTAGATAAAATAAAAAAAACTCAAC
>NZZM01000002.1 GCA_002698705.1 Formosa sp.
ATGGACCTAAATTTTACTTTGACTCATATTGGGTTTCTTTCATCTCAAAGAAATCCAGCCATATTGTGGGATGTTTTATCTGAGCTAATTCATGAATTAACAGATTTTAAAGAAAAATTTAGGTTGGTGTTTGTTGGAACTGTTAGTGTAGATGTCATAAATTCAATAAATGCATCGGGGTTAGAGCCCTATCTTGACATCATTGAAACGGTTCCCCATTTTGATGCTGCTAAGTATCAAAGAAAATCTCAAGTGCTTTTACTTCTTGAGGGGAATACCAAAGCAGCCACCTATATTATTCCAGGAAAATTGTTTGAGTATATTAACGCCCAACGCCCAATTATCGCTATTGGACCCCAACCTTCAGATATTACATCTATTTTAAAAGAAACTAATACGGGTAATTACTTTAAATATGATGAAAAAGAGGCCCTAAAGCACCAAATCATAGAACTGTTTACAGCATATAAAAATAATAATCTTTGTGTTAATTCAAGAGGGATTGAACGCTATTCGCGACGAAACTGTACTCAACAATTGTCTCAAATTTTAAAGTTTTGAAACCATTATTTATTTAAGACTGTATTTAGATATTCTGCAGTTGAGGAAGTTTTTGAATCTGAGATCATTTCAGGTGTTCCATGCGCCATGACATAACCCCCATTTTCGCCTCCTTCTGGGCCTAAATCAATTATATAATCTGAAGATTTAATAAGTTCCAAGTTGTGTTCTATAACAATAATTGAATGCCCCTGATCAATAAGTGCATTAAATGACTTCAGTAATTTTTTTATATCGTGAAAATGTAGTCCTGTTGAGGGTTCATCAAATATAAATAAGCCTAATTCGCTTTTGCTTCCTTTTCCTAGAAACGACGCTAGTTTGATTCTCTGTGCTTCTCCCCCTGAAAGAGTGGAAGAACTTTGTCCTAATGTAACATATCCCAGACCAACATCTTGAAGAGGCTGAAGTTTATTTTTTATTTTTTTGCATTGGTTTATTTCAAAGAAATTCAAGGCTTGATCAATAGTCATCTTTAGTACATCATCGATATTTTTTTCTTTAAATTTAACCTCCAAAATAGTATCCTTAAATCTTTTTCCATTACAGCTCTCACATTTTAATTTCACATCTGCCATAAATTGCATTTCGATTGTTACAGTACCTTCCCCTCTGCAGGAAGGACAACGTCCACCGTCAACATTGAAAGAGAAGTGTTTAGGTTGAAAGTCTTTTATTACACTTAATTTTTGTTTTGAAAATAATAAACGAATATCATCATATGCTTTGATATAGGTAACTGGATTTGATCTTGATGAACGCCCAATTGGGTTTTGATCAACAAATTCAATGAATTTCACATTATTGTAATTACCGGAAATTTGTGAAAATTCTGCTGGCTTTTGACCATATCCAATCAATTCTTTTTGTAATGCTGGATATAATATATTTTTTACTAATGTGCTTTTCCCACTACCAGAAACTCCTGTGACTATTGTCAACATATTCAATGGAAATTCTACATTTATATTTTTGAGATTATTTGCACGTGCGCCTTCAATCTTTACGGAATATTTTGAGGTTCTCCGCTGCTTAGGAATATCTATTTTGAGTTTACCATTTAGATAATTTGAAGTTAACGTGTTTAATTTCAAAAGTGATTTATAGTCACCTTCACCAACAACTTTTCCACCATAACTTCCGGCTTCAGGGCCAATATCAATAATGTAATCAGCAGCTTTCATAATAGCTTCATCGTGCTCCACCACAATAACAGTATTACCCAGGTCTCGCAGGTCTTCTAGAACTTTTACTAGGCGTTCTGTATCTTTCGAGTGTAGTCCAATACTGGGTTCATCCAAAATATACATAGATCCAACCAAACTACTACCTAATGAAGTTGCTAGGTTGATACGTTGACTCTCACCTCCAGATAAGGTGTTAGATTTTCGGTTTAAGGTAAGGTAATCCAAACCAACGTTGGATAAGTAACCGATGCGATTTTGGATTTCTTTCAATAAACGTTTTGCAATTTTAGTCTCATTTTTTGTCAACTCTATGTTTCCAAAAAAAATCTTAAGCTCAGATATTGGTAATTCTACGAGGTCGTTAATAGACCGACCACAAATTTTGACATAATTTGCTTCTTTACGTAGGCGTTTTCCATTGCAAACGTGACACTTTGTTTTTCCACGGTAACGAGATAGCATTACGCGATTTTGAACTTTATATGATTTGGATTCTAGTTCTTTAAAAAAGGTATTTAAACCTTCAAAATATTCATTCCCTTCCCATATGAGTTCTTTTTGATTTTTACTTAATTGAAAATAGGGTTTATGGATTGGAAAATCGAATTTGTGTCCATTGTTGATTAATAAATCTCTATAATATGACATGCTTTCACCCCTCCAAGGGAAAATCGCATTTTCATAGACGGATAGCTTAGTTTGGGGAATCACCAATGTTTTGTCAATACCGATAATATCTCCATAGCCTTCGCAATTTGGGCAGGCACCGTAAGGATTATTGAAACTAAATAAATGGGTATTGGGCTCTAAAAATTTCATACCATCCAAGGTGAAATTATTACTGAATATTTTTATTTTTGAACCTTGAAAATTTTCAATTGAACAATCGCCCTTTCCTTCGTAGAAAGCCATTTCAATGGCATCCGCCAATCGGTTGTAAAAATCATTATCATGACGAATAATTATGCGGTCAATAACCAAACTAAAAGCTTTTATCTTAATTTCTTCTTCAATTATATCTTCGATTCGATTTATATTTCCATTAATTTTCACCCTTGAATAGCCCTGATTTTGTAATGCTTTGAGTTTTTCTTTTAGAGTTCTACTTTTTTCCAATTTTATTGGTGCTAAAAGCAATAGTTTTTGTTTGCTCTTTAATGTTTTGATATAATCAATTACATCAGATGTTGTATCCTTTTTAACAATGCAGTTAGAAATTGGAGAATAGGTTACTCCTATACGCGCAAAGATTAATTTTATGTAATCATATATTTCAGTAGTAGTTCCAACGGTAGATCGGGGATTGGTAGAATTTACTTTTTGTTCAATTGCGACTGCTGGTGAAATTCCTTTTATATAATCAACTTTAGGTTTGCTTAATCGACCTAAAAATTGACGTGCATAGCTCGATAAGCTTTCTACATATCTCCTTTGGCCTTCAGCATATAATGTGTCAAAAGCTAAACTTGATTTTCCTGAACCAGACAAACCTGTTATTACAACTAATTTATTTCTTGGTAGGGCTACATTAATATCTTTAAGATTATGCAATTTGGCTCCCTTTATTAGGATATAATCTTTAGGTTTCAGTTTAAAAAATTTAGTTGACATTAATAGGAATATGGGTTAAAGATAATATTAATGCATGTCTAAAAAAAGCAGATTAACTTCTTGTTAAGATTAAAATTAAAAGAAAAAATTTGGAAATGTGGATTCAATATCTTTATATTTGATTGAATTCTTAAAAAATAAAGCTTATAGTATAACATTACACTTAATTAAATTTAACAAAACACCTTCTTAGGGTGTTATTAAAAAGTAATGTTATGAATACCAAATCTCTAAGCGATGCTCATTTAGTAAGAAAATATATTTCAGGAGAAGAGAATGCTCTTTCTGTTTTAATTTATAGGCACCAATCTCGCCTGTATGGTTTCATTTTTTCTAAAATTCAAGATCGTGATGCCGCAGAAGATGTTTTTCAAGATACTTTTATCAAAGTGATTCGAACTTTAAAACTTGGCAACTACAACGAACAAGGTAAGTTTCTTCCATGGGTTATGCGTATTGCTCATAACCTGGTGATAGATTATTTTAGAAAAAATAATCGCATGCCAAAATTTAAAAATAAGGGGGATTTTGATATATTTTCAGTTCTTTATGATCATGATCCAAATGTAGAAAACCAAATTGTTGATAGTCAAATTACAGAACATTTACGGAATCTTTTAAATAGATTGCCAGACGAACAACAAAGAGTTATAAAAATGCGAATTTACCAAGATATGAGTTTTAAAGAAATTTCAGAAAATACCGGAGTTAGTATTAATACTGCTTTAGGCCGCATGCGATATGGATTAATTAATCTTCGTAAGATGATTAATAAATATAAAATAAGTTTGATTAATTAAATTCATGTAAAATAAATTGTAAAGTTGTACGTTATCATTAAAAATATTAATTAATAATGCCAATGGAACAACTTTACTCTGAAAACACTTCTAATTCTGAACAACTAAAACCAAGAAAAGGAAAAATTCGTTTTCTACTCGATTACTCCAAAAGTTTAAAAATAATCTCTACTGATAAGACTAATTTTGAGATTTTAGTTAACTAAGCTTTAATTACCAATTATTTTGTTTTGTTTACTTTTTGTTTTATGATATTTTTTCGTCCAATTTTGCTTGTGATTATATCATTTTCAAGATTCCAACCACGGGCCTGACAATATTCTCTACCATACCATATAATTTGTAAATGAAGGTCATTCCATAATTCTTTGGGAAATAAACGTTTTGCATCCTTTTCTGTTTGAACTACATTTTTTCCATTTGACAGGTTCCATCGATACATAAGACGATGAATATGAGTATCGACTGGGAAAGCAGGCACACCAAATGCCTGAGACATAACAACACTAGCAGTTTTATGACCAACCGCCGGAAGCGCCTCTAATGCTTTGAAACTTTCTGGAACTTCCCCTTTATATTTATCAATTAAAATCTTAGATAATCCATGAATACCTTTACTTTTCATCGGGGATAAACCGCAAGGGCGAATTATAGCCTTAATTTCATCAACAGACATTTTAATCATATCAAAAGGATTATCAGCTTTTGCAAAAAGAATTGGAGTAATTTTATTTACACGCACATCAGTACATTGAGCTGAAAGTAATACAGCGATAAGCAATGTGTATGGATCTTTATGCTCCAATGGCATTGGGATTTCTGGATATAGATTATTTAAGGTTTTTATAACAAAATTTACCTTTTCGTTTTTGTTCATTAGATTATCTTTGTATAATTCAAATATAATAAATATGACTACATTAAAAATTGGCGATAAAGCACCTGATTTTAAAATTGCCAATCAGGATGGTAAAATTGTAAATTTATCAGATTTTAGCAAAAAAAAACTTGTATTATTTTTCTACCCAAAAGCTAGTACGCCAGGTTGCACCATGGAAGCTTGTAATTTAAGTGATAATTACAGCCGTTTTGAATCGTCCGGTTATGCTATTTTAGGCATCAGCAGTGACAGTGTAAAGCGTCAACTTAATTTTAAAAATAAATTTAACTTCCCTTACGATTTACTGGCTGATGAAGATAAATCAGTTATAATATCTTACGGGGTATGGGGACCTAAAAAATTTATGGGTCGAGAATACGATGGTATTCATAGAACTACTTTTGTAATAGATGGAAAAGGAGTAATTGAAAAAATTATTACCAAGGTTAAAACTAAAGTTCATAGTGAACAAATTTTAGAGTGATATAATTTTTCTCTACTTTTTAAATTCTTTTTCTCGATATCCGAAAAGCTGTTGTTTCCTAATCATTTCAGAGACTACAGATGGCAATAGTGGTTCCCAATTATTATCACCAGAATTAATCATTTTTAAAACTTTTCTAGAAAAAATATTTAATATTTCTGGTTTGTAATTTTCTATATCTATTAGCTTTCCTGTGTATTTAAAAAATTTATACAATTCTTTCACCCTTGGGTGTACTTTTAAATTATTACTTGTAATTAATGAACCATCTTCAGCTAACATAGGGTATAGATAAACTTTTAAGTCTTTGTGAAATAATTTTGCAAAAGCCTCTAAAATACCACCGCTAAGATGACTATAATATTTGTGATCAAAAATATCAATAAGATTATTAACTCCCATAGACAACACCATTCGTTTTTTTGAGTATAAACTAAAATATTCAACTAATTTATAATACTCTTGAAAGTTTGAAATTAGAACAGTTTGTCCAAGAGAGCAAAGTAAACGTGCACGATCCATAAAATCCTGTTCATCAATTTCGCCACCTGAGGCTCTAAGGTTTGATAAGGTAATTTCAAAAACAACTTGAATTTTTTCAACATCTACTTTGTTTTCTTTTTTAAACATTTCAAAGGAGTTTTCGTACATATCAACATTGACTCTAGTTACAGGTCTAAAACTTCCTCTAAATGCTAAGATGTTTTTTTTATAAAGTACACGAGCGGGTAATACATTATTTCCATCTGGGGCAAACATAACGGCATCAGTCATTCCATTTTTCACAAGTTCTAAGCTCATTAATCGGTTGTCAACATTGTTGAATATCGGGCCTGAAAAGTTAATAGTGTCAATTTCTAGTTGATCTTTATTTAAATGGTCATACAAGTAGCGTAATAATTTTTTTGGCTGATTATGTTTGTAAAATGCACCATAAATAAGATTTGTTCCTAACTTGCCTAAAGTCTCTTGTTGAAGTCTTGCATCACTATCTTTAAAGCGAAGATGTAAAATAATTTCATTGTAAGGCTCTTCAGGATCAATTTGATATCTTATTCCTACCCATCCGTGCCCTTTATATCGTTTAGCAAAGTCAATAGTTGTAACTGTATTTGCATAACTAAAAAACATTCTATTAGGATTGTCATCTCTAGAAATACGATCTTCAATTAATCTTACTTCGTGTGACAACATTTTTCTAAGTCGATCTTCAGTAACATATCGCCTATCATTTTCAATACCATAAATAGCATCACTAAAAGACTTATCGTAAGCTGACATAGCTTTAGCTATTGTTCCTGAAGCACCACCGGCACGGAAAAAATGACGAACAGTTTCTTGACCTGCACCAATTTCTGCAAAGGTACCGTAAATGTTATTGTTAAGGTTAATTCTTAAAGCTTTATCTTTTAAAGAAGGTACACTTTTTATTTGAGCATCACCCTTAAGTATTATTTCCATCTTTACTAATTGAAGTTTTAAAGATACTACAAAGGTAGAATTTTAAGTAAGTCCACAAAAAAAAATACATTATTTTTGTGGAAATCATTTTCGACTTGAAAATTACTTTTTTAGGTACCGGAACTTCACAAGGTATTCCAATAATTGGAAGTAATCACCCTGTTTGTTTAAGTGAAAATTTAAAAGATAAACGTCTCAGAGTTTCTGTTCTTTTAAATTGTGACGATTTAACTTTACTAATTGATTGTGGACCCGATTTTAGACAACAGCTGTTGCGAACAGATTGTGATAAAATTGATGCAATATTATTTACTCATGAACATAGTGATCATACCGCTGGTTTAGATGATTTGCGACCATTTTATTTTAGACAGGGTAAAATTCCTGTTTATACTCATAGGCGTGTTATAAGACAGTTAAAAAAAAGGTTTGGATACATTTTTAAAAAAGAAAATAAATATCCTGGTGTCTTGACATTGGATGTTAATATTATTGAAAACTCTTCGTTTTTTATTAATGACATAAAAATTATCCCTATTGAAGTTTTTCATCACAAGCTTCCTGTTTTTGGATTTAGAATTAGACAATTTGCCTATATTACCGATGCTAAAACCGTTTCAGAAGAAGAAATAAAAAAATTATATGGTTTGGAGGTTTTGGTTGTTAATGCACTCCGTCATGAAACTCATTTATCGCATTTCAATTTAGAAGAAGCTTTAAATTTTATCAGTTGTGTTAAACCAAAAAAAGCTTATTTAACCCATATTAGCCATCATTTGGGATTTCACGAAACAATTGAGAAAACATTACCCGAAAATGTTTTTTTAGCTTATGATGAATTAGAAATAACAATTTAGAATGAAATCAAAGTTTCTCATATATGCACTTCTTTTCACAACCTTATTGATTATTTTTCAATATGTAAATTCAAAGCAAATTATTGAAAAATATGAAACTGATATAAAAAAATTTAAAATTAAAATTGAAAAGTTAAAAGCGGAAAATATTGAAATGAAATCTCAAATTTAAGACATTCAATATCTTTAGATACGAACTTTTAACCATTCTTTAAACTCAAAAAAGTTTTGAGGTGTAATTCCATGTCCTGTAGGAAACTCACTATACTTGCACTTGATTTTTAATTTTTTTAAAAATTTTGGAGTTTTTCTAGCCCACTCTACAGGGATTACTTGGTCCGAACTTCCATGTGAGCAATAAAAATCAAGGTGTTTGTGTTTTTCCTTTTGATAGTTTTGATTTAAAAAATCTTCACAAATATACCCACTAAGACCAATAATATTTTTGAATTTTTTTGGATAATTTAAGGCTAAAGCTATACTTAAAATACAGCCTTGACTAAATCCTAGTATACTAATATTTGAATTGTTTATGCTATACAATGAGCAAGCAGTCTCTATGCAATTATTTATAGATTTCATAGCATCTTTTGCTTGTTCCAGGTTATTCCATTTTTTCTGATTTGCATCAAAATTTATTGCATACCACGCATAACCGTAAGGGTTTATTTTATGAGGCGCACGTAGTGAAATTATCAAAAGTTCTTTAGGCATTTCATTAGCAAATGTAAAAAGGTCATTTTCATCACTTCCATATCCATGTAGTAGTATTAATAGTGGATATTTTGATGTAAGATTAGAATTGCGTATTACAGATCCCAGTGGGAGTATTTTAGACATGATTTTAACTAATTTTTTTAAAGATTCTTTGAATAAAAACACCAACCAACGGAACAGGTTTTTTAGACCCGGAAATAGCAGTTGTGATTCCATAAATATTTAACGCAAAAATAAATATCCAAAATGTAATTGTAATCATCCAACTGTCAAAACTTCCTACCAGGTATCCAAGCATAAAGAAAGTTAAACAAAGTCCAAAAGATTGTCGAATGTGAAAACTAACAAAATCACTTTCAAGTTTTATGTTATTTAAATATGCTATTAATAATCCAATAAAACCAAGATAACTTATTAAAGCTGTGGATTTTTCAGATTTCATAGATGTAAAAATTAGGTAATTAATTCCATACGATTATTGGCTATTACTCCATAAACGATTCCTTTTAACTTGTGACCAATAAAAATGGAATTTTTAGATTTTGAACTAATATGGGTATCTTTAAAGACATAAGAACCTTTAGGATTAAAAAGGCTTAAATCACATTTATTGCCAATATTTATTGAAATAGCTTTAATTCCAAATCGTTCTTTCCCATTTGTGAGAAATTCGATACTTTTTTTTGTCGAAAAAATTGAATTTAATGCACCAAAAGCACTTTCCAAGCCAATAGTTCCAAATGCTGCAGAATCAAAATCTACTCGTTTTTCTTCTATATTAATCGGGTTGTGATCTGAGGTTACCATATCAATTGTATTATCAGTTAGGCCTTTCAAAAGCGAATTTATAGAAGTTTGTGTCCGCAGCGGGGGAGTAACCTTAAAATTTGTATTGTAATTTTTGATGTTACTGTCTTTGAAAATCAAGTTGTGGATAGCGACGCTACAACTTACATCAAGCCCTTTGTCTTTTGCATTGCGAATAAGCTTAACTGACTCAGTGGTAGAGATTGTTGGAATATGAAGTTTACCACCAGTATATTTTAAAATTTCTAAATCTCTGGACACTTGTAGTGCTTCAGCGAGTTCAGGATTTCCTTTCAGGCCTAATTTTGTGCTACTAATATTCTCATTCATAGCGCCATTCTGTGCGATATCAATATCTTCAGGGTAAGATTGAATTAAACCTCCGAAACTAGAAGCGTATTGCAAACCAATTTTTAAAATATTTGGATTTTTAATGGATTTCTTGTAATCTCCAAATGCGATACTTCCACAATTATACATATCATAAAGCTCTGCTAAATGTTTACCATCTGATTCCACAGTCAGAGCCGCTGTCGGGAAAACGCAAGTAGCAGAAGATTGATTTCTGCCTGAAATAGCAAAAGCAATTGCCGAACTATCGTCCATAACAGGAAATGTATTCGGTTGAAGGGCAATTGAGGTAAAACCTGACTTACCAGCTACATTCAATCCATTTTTAATAGTTTCACGGATTTCGTAACCAGGTTCACCAAAACAAACACTGCTATCAAACCAACCTTGAGATACATGAAGATTTTCAAATTGAATTAAAGGATAATTTTTTGAATTTTTTATTGAGGATTCAATTTTTGTAATTATGCCATTCTCAACTAAAATATCTTGGGTAGTATTATTGAAATAACTTTTTTTATCAAGAATAGTAGCAGATTTTATGATTACATTCATTCAAAAATTTTTAAGATTAGTAATTCCAACACTAAAAATAATATGGCAAAAATAACAAACCATTTCCATAATCCATCAATTAAAACTTCACTTTTTATAGACTCCATTGAATTTTCAATAGAGTTAACTATTTTATATGACTTTGAATACTCCAAGTTATGATAATGCAACAAACTCTCATTTCTGTTGTGGTTGAAGCTTATTAGTTGAAGAGTGTCATTATTTTCACATAATGCATAATGACCTGGATGAGTGGGTAAATCTTCAAAAGTTATTTTAAGTTTAGAGTTTTTATACATTTGATTTGGTACAAAAATCTCATCGTCAGAAATAAGTTTTACAACTGAATTATTTTTGAGTTTATGCTTAAAATCTAGTTCATTTTTTGTGCCCAAGTCATAATACAAATTAGAGTTTTTAAAACTAGATTTTCCAATTGCATAAAGCGCTGTAACAATTAATGGTGAATTTGTAAAATCTGAATTTTTCAGTTCTATTGCTGCAGTAAAAAAAAATAATCTTCTTTTTTGGATTAAAAAGGGTTTATCCCCTTCAAAACTTAACAATGATTTAGCAGAAGTACTTACTTCATAATAAGTTTTTACCTTTGGGTAATTAAAGTTACTTACATTTCTTTTAAACGCTTTTTTAAAAATTGGATGATCAAATTCAATACCTGTTATTTTTTTTTCATTGTTGATCAATTTTTTAAAGCTTACTTTTTCATGTTCTAAAAACTCATTGTAGTTATTTATTTTTCCATCGACTGCTGGGATAAAAATTACAGTTCCTCCAGAATTTAAAAATGATTTTAAATTATTAATAAGTGTTTTTGAAAGATTTTTTGGCTCAGAAATTATTACCAAATCTTTTTGCTGTATTTTGCTATAATCAAGATTTTTCAATTTACTAAATTCATATAAAAATTTATCATCAGTAAAAATTTTACTTAAGTAATTTGGCTCAGAATCTCCTAGACCTAAAACATCAATTTTATTAGTTTTCGTAATATTGAAATAAAAGTCGTTATCATAGATTAGTCCATTATCATCCAAAACAAATTTTCCTAAAAATGATTTACTATTATCAATTGTAAAAGTTGTTTTGTAGTCTTTAGAATTTTCAACAAGAGTTTTACCAATTAGTTTGCTTTTATTATACAAGCTTATAGATAGGGGGTCTATATTATTTGAAGATTTTTTTGCAAAAACCTCAAGCTCATAGTTGTTCTGATTATTTTTAACTTGAATTTTTTCAATATAATTATTTAAATTTTTCACAGGTCTTTTAGGAAGTAAAATTAGTTCGTAGCTTGAGTCTTTTGTGATTTTAAGATCATCTTTATGACGCTGAAAATCTGATATATAAATCAGATATCTTTTGTTTTTTTTTGATTTATCAAATAAATTATTGCCTTTTATTAGCGCATTATTAACTGAAAGTTGATTGCTAGAATATTTTATATCAAGTAATTCTTGTTTTAGTTCTTTTAATCTACGATTTCTATAAGTTTTAGTATTTGTGAAAACACTTATTTTTTCAATTGGGATAGAGGATGTCAAAATATTCTGAACAGCTTGTTTGAGCAATGGCCCACTATCGCCTCGTGCTTCCATACTGAAAGAGTTATCAATATAAATTACAATTTCTGCTGAGTCTACTTTAGAATCATATTTATTTGTAAACGGTTTTGTGAAAGCCAAAATAATTGATGTTATTGCAAGGACTCTTAGTATTAAAACCAACCATTTTTTTATTACTCTGCTATGTCTGTTTTCAATAATTATTTTTTGAAGAGCGGCTACATTTGTAAATTCTTGAACTTTAAAACGTCTTAGCTGAAATAAGTGTACTAAAACTGGTATTATCAAAGCTAATAAAAGATAAAAAAATTCTGGTTTTTCAAATTGCATATAGACTTTTTTTTCAAATATAACTCAATTAATCAGTTAACAAAAGAAGAAGTAGTCAACCATATTTTTCATTTTACGAGTTTCAAAATAAGCTTTGATATTAGTTTGTGAATTTTCATTTGCTATTGTAATTATACTTTGATAATTTGATATACTGTTTAATTTTTGCCACGGTTTCAAAATAACATCATAGATTTTAATACCAATTTTGTTTGGATTATTACAAATCCAAACAAAAGGAGTCTTAGCTGAGATAAGCAAACTTGCAGTTTTTTTTCCTTTCTTACCCGCTCCCCATAAAACTAATGTCTTTAACGGGTTATATGAGAGTTTTAAAAAGTAATCTATTTTAAGTTTCAAAAAGCTATTTTCTTTATAATTTACACTTGTACGGGAAGTTCTTAAGGGATAATCTCTCCATAAATGCAAAACTTTATTACTAGGTATGCATCTAAAACCATTCTCATAAAATCGAAATGCTAAATCATAATCCTCAGGATATGTGCTTGAATTAAACCCATTTGTTTTATCAAAATCTGATCGATATACCATCCAACAAGGAGACGGAATCACACACTCTTTATAGATATCATTAAAGCTTGTGCCTTTTGAAATCAAACTATTTAGCCAATCTTGATAACGTTTGTAGCCTTCTTTTATCCCTGATTCAGAAAAGTAATGTACCAGTCCTAAGGCAATATGACCAGGCCCTTTAAATTTTAAGTCACTCGCCATACATTTAATTTTATTTGTTGTCATTAAATCGTCACTGTCCATTCGGGTGATAAATTCTCCATCTGCTTTTTTGTAAGCAGTTTTTAACGCCTCAATTATTCCATTTCCGTTATTTTTTAAAAGAATTATTCTTGAATCACTTTTTGAAAACTCACTTACAATATTTAAACTTTTATCAATAGAATTATCATCAACTAATATGGCTTGCCAATTTTTATAAGTTTGATTTAATATTGAATTTAGACAATCCTTTAGGTATTTTTCAGTATTTTTAAATGGTATTAGAATACTTACTTTTTCGCTTACCATTAGTATTTAGCAGCTTTACCATTTGTAGACGATTCCCTTATAAAGATTCTAAGATCTTCATTTGATTGTATTAAGTCTTCATTCCTAAGATACATCATATGACCGCTTCTATATCCTTTGAACTTTAATCTGTCCTTCATTTTACCACTTGGATCTATTTGTGAAAGGGTGTATTTAGCATTAAAGTATGTTGTTGCTCCATCGTAATAACCTGATTGATTTAAAACTCTCAAATAAGGATTTTGAGCCATAGCAGAACGCAAGTCGTCTCTCGTATTATCGTTGTCATTATTCCATGGTCTTACTGAACCAAACATATTATATTTTGTATCTGTTTTGAATTTTAATTCACTTTTGATGTAATGATTAATTGCTGGTGTGAAACTATGTAGCCATGAAGACAATTCAGCGTTATAATCAGGTTTGTTTCCAGCTTCTTTTTTATCAATTCCCAAATAACGAGAATCTAAACGTCCAATTGTTTGACCCGTACTATTTCGTAGTAATTCTTTCCAAAAAAAAGAATTTGGTATGTCTAAGTTGTGTTGAAGGATTACTTTTTGACTTAAACCAGAATAATAAGACATTTTATCACTTACTTCCATTTTTTCTTCATGAGTTATAAATCCACCTTTTGCTAACGCAGGAATAAGGATGTTAATACTGAAGTCTTCGACTTCAGGAAGTATTTCTAATAAATCCTTATTTTGAAGAGTTTTTGGTAACATATTATGATACCAAGCACTAGCAGTATAGTAGGGTAGGTTTAATGCTGAAGATACAGGTCCACCAACTCTTAGAGTCTTATAATCTGCGGGCGAAACTAAAATAACACCGTTTAAATACATCCATTGATTTTCTTGTAATGAAAGTGATAGACCCATTACACGAGTTCCACCATAGCTTTCACCAATTATATATTTTGGAGATTCCCAACGATTTTTTCTGGTTATGAACGTGTTAATCCAATTTGATAAATAGGCAATATCTTCATTGATACCAAAAAAAATGCTACCATCAGGAAGTTCACCGTCTTTATCTTTAATCATTCTTGAATAAGCAGTATTAACAGGGTTAACAAACACAATATCAGCTTCATCTAAAATTGAATTTGGATTATTTTTGAAACCATAGGGCTGAATAGGATAACCCTCATTATCTACATTTAAAATTCTTGGACCAGTATATGCCATATGCATCCATACAGAAGCTGACCCAGGACCGCCATTAAATGAAATGATGATTGGACGATTACCAATATTTTTAATATTATCCCTTGTGTAGTATGTATAAAATAAGCTAGCGATAACATTACCATCTTTATTCCAGACAGGTTGCATTCCTACTTCAGCAGTGTAATTAATTTGTACTCCTTTAATAATTGATTTATGGTTAGTAAAAATAGCAGTGTCTGATATAATTTTCAAATTTTGAGTATAACCAAGATTTAAGTATAATAAAAAAATAAATAAAATAGTTTTCCGCATGTTTTTTTTATCTAAAATACAACAATGATTTAAAAATATCATTTAAGACTTTTAAATTTATATATCAAAAAGTGTTTGTTTAATTATTTTAAATAATATACTAAGTATTTATATTTTAACTTTTAGAAATGATTTACATTTAAATTATTAATTTAATGACAGATAAAAATAACACTAACTTAGCTGAAGATAAAACTCTTAATATGTTTTCTACTGCAAAAAAACTTAATTTTTTTCTAATTTTTAACCTCCCCTCAGCATTTTTATGTGGAGTTAGAGTTAAATTAATAGACTCGGAAAAATGTCATATAAAAGTTCGTCATAATTGGTTTAATAAAAACCCTTTTAATTCAATGTTTTGGGCTGTTCAAGGGATGGCAGCTGAATTATCAACAGGGGCTCTTTTGTTATTAAAAATAAAACAATTAAATTGTAATATATCTATGCTAGTTATTCGTAATGAAGCAGAATTCACAAAAAAGGCTAGGGGGAGAATTAGTTTTTACTGTGATCAAGGTAAAATTATTGATAATGCATTAGACAGGCTAATTCAATCAGGTACTAGTCAAACAATTTTTCTAACCTCTAAAGGGTTTGACAGTCTCGGAGATTCAGTGTCAAAGTTTAAATTTCAATGGACTCTAAAAATGAAATCATAACTAAGATTAAAATCTAAAATATTTCACATCCTTATTGAATTTTGTGAACTTATTTATCTAGATTGGACTAATTATTTTGATATCTTTTTGATATTTAATTAAATCTTTAATATTCTCTGAAATTGTTTTGTGAATGCTGTTAATAATTTGAATTTTTAATTCACTTATGTTGTATATTAAGCTGACTTCCCTGGCTGGATGTGGATTTTTAAAAAAACGTAAATTTTTTATTTCATGAGTTTTTAAATCTAGAGTGTTTAAATATGGCAAAACAGTCATTCCCATTTCTTCGTTTGTCAATTTGACTAACATTTCTATGCTATCGCTCTTTAAGTTAAAGATATTATTTTGAGTTGTATCTTCATTTTGAGTCATATTGACAACCATATTTCTAAGTGAATCATCATTTTCTTTGAACAAAATATCATTAATATCTAAATCTGATATTTCAATTAAAGTTTTATCTTTTAATCGGTGATTCTCAGAAATATAACCAACTAATTTTTCATAGAATATTACACGCTCTTTAATATCCTCTAAGTTTAGCGGAGTGCTTACAATGCCCCCATCTAAATTACCTTCTTTAATTTTATTAATTATATCATTTGTTTTAAGCTCTTCAATATTTAGTTTTACTTTTGGATACCTACTAATAAATGATTTAAAAAATAGGGGTAAAAGTGTGGGCATTATTGAATTTGAAATTCCTAATTTGAATTCACCGCCAATAAATCCTTTCTCTTGATCTACAATATCATTAACTCTTTCAACTTCAGCTAAAATAGTTTTTGCCTGAGTAACTATTTTTACTCCTACATTTGTAAGTTCAATAGGTTTTTTAGTACGGTCAAAAATTTGGATTTTTAGTTCATCTTCTAATTTTTGAATCTGCATACTAAGTGTAGGCTGAGTTACTAAACAATGTTTTGCAGCTTTTGTAAAATTACTATATTCAGCTACAGCCAAAATGTAATATAATTGTGTAATTGTCATAGGCTATATATATCTAATCATAAATTTAAAATTAATATAATTCAAGAACAAAACTAGTAAATGATTTCTACTTTGTTTAAGTAAATATTTTGCTCGGGCCAATCTCCGTCATCTGTAGGAACAGCTGCAATTTTGTCTACAATGTCCATTCCACGTGTCACTCTTCCAAAAACAGTATAATCTCCATCAAGGTGATGAGCACCACCTTTTTGAAGAACAATAAAAAATTCAAATGGTGAGGCCATTTTATATGGATTTGAAACTGCACTGCTCGGCATACTAATCATTCCTCTGTGGTGCTTATATTCTTTTTTGTTATCGTTAGGTAGAAGATATCGACCTATTTTTTTTCGTTTTTCAAGAGTTTTTTTGTCATCACTATTACCGCCTTGAATAATAAAATTATTTATTACTCTATAGAACTGTGTTTCATCGAAATATCTTTTTTTAGTTAAATATATAAAATTTGAACGATGAAATTTAGTAGACTCAAATAACTCAATTTCTATATTTCCATAATCTGTATAAATACGAATTTTTTTTTCTTTATGTTTTTTGTCATAATCTAAAAAAAACTCCATAACATTTTCATTACTCAAGTAAAAAGTATTAATTGATTTCTCTAAAACCATTGAACTTGGACTTTTAAAATCATCTTTTTTTATTGTCTTCATCTTAGTATCTTGACAACTAATTAAAAAAAATATTATTAATATAAAATAGCGCATTTTTTTCATCATAATTTTTATGAAATATATGGTATTTGATGTGTTTTATAAAATTTAGTTTTAAAAATTATCTTAGGTTTGTAATTCTATTTTCATCAATAGTATGATATTATTTAAAAAAAATATTTTTGGTCAATATTTATTTATAAAAAAGTGGATTATTCGTGTCTTAGGAGTTATTAGCCATCAACGATACCAAGGATTTAATCATTTAGAAATTAGCGGCTCAGAAATACTTAGAAGTCTTCCTGGAACAAATATTCTTTTTATTTCCAACCATCAAACATATTTTGCAGATGTTGTAGCTATGTTTCATGTTTTTAACGCATCCCTTAGTGGTAGAGATGATACTTTAAAAAATGTCGGATATCTCTGGAATCCAAAGCTAAATTTATATTACATAGCTGCTAAAGAAACAATGAAGTCAGGTCTTTTACCAAAAATTTTTGCTTATGCTGGATCAATAAGTATTGAGCGGACTTGGAGAGAATCTGGAAAAGAGGTAAATCGTCAAGTTAAAATGAGTGATATTTCTAATATTAAAAAAGCATTAAATGACGGCTGGGTAATTACATTTCCACAAGGAACTACCAAACCTTTTAAACCTATTCGTAAGGGAACTGCTCATATAATAAAACATTATAAACCTGTTGTAGTTCCTATAGTAATTGATGGTTTCAGACGTGCTTATGATAAAAAAGGGATTAGAATTAAAAAGAAAAATATTTTGCAATCAATGGAAATCAAATCACCACTTGATATAGATTATGATAATGAATCTATCGAAAAAATTGTTGAAAAGATTCAATATTCAATTGAACAGCATCCATCATTTCTTAAGGTAATGCCACAAGAATAGCTGATTTATTTTAAGTTTCTAAACATTGATTGAAATATATAGTATTTTTATTCTACATCTAATTCTATTTTTTTAAGATATTTATAGTTTTTCTTTAATTTTTTCAACATTAATCCATAAAGAAGGTAATACCATAGAATAAATAAAGCAGTAATACAAACAATCGCTAAAATTGTTATCACTAAAATAATTAAGTACCAAATATAATAATCTTCTTTTTCTGTAAATCCTGAAGTAATTAAATTAATATCGGGACTATTATTAAGTTCTATGTAAATTCCAATAATAATTGAAATACATAAAAAGAGTAAGTTGAAAATCACATAGTATTTAACAGTTTTTCTAGTTTTTAAAATTTTTTCCATTAACTCTTTGGAGTTAACTGTAGTAGATATTGATTTATAATTTCCATAGAATAAAATAAAAAAGTAAATAAGAACCACATAACCAAATATAATTAGCGGCATGGTTATATGGTCCATTTCATATTGTTCAAAACGTCGTTGAGCTTCATTGTCCTTAAATATCAAACTCAGTAGTGTCCAAAAGCTAAATTCGATTATGCTAATTATAAATATCCATTTTACAACTGATGCAGATTTTTTGTGTAAAAGTCCATAAATTTCTTTTTTAGAAATTTTTGGGAATTTTTGGTTCTCTTTCCAGTCCTTCTTTAAACGCTTAAATTCATTCATGATTAGGATTTAACTGTTCTTTTAATTTATTTTTAATACGATTCATACGAACCCGTGCATTGACTTCTGTTAAGCCAATAGTGCGGCTTATTTCTTTATACGTCCTATTTTCTAAATAAAGAAAGATAATTGCTTTATCAATATCATTCATCACTTTAATTGCTTCGTAAATTGAATTTAGCTGTCTATCTTTTGAATCATCGTAAGGTTCGCTTTGTGGTATCTTATAATCAATATCTTGAAAACTAAAGCTCTTTATTCGCCGCCTTGATTTTCTATATAGGCTAATAGCTGTATTAATTCCTACACGATACATCCAAGTGCTAAATTTTGAATCTCCTCTAAATTTTGGATATGCTTTCCATAGTTGAATAGTGATTTCTTGGAATAAATCTTTGTGCTCTGCATCACTATTGGAGTATAATCTACAGATTTTATGAATCAAGTTCTGATTTTTTTCAATAAGTACTACAAATTCATGTTCATTAGTTGATTTCAAGTATACTAAATGTTTTTATGTAATGACGCTATTATTATTAAAAGGTTACAGATTATTACAAGTTATTTTATAAAAGCATATAATATTAATGTCTTTTTTCAAGATAATTAAGTATAAAAATTGAAAAAGAATAAAATATTTTTTCAATTATTTTCTATTCTATTTTCATCAAATGCAGAGGGTAATAATTTTGGTATCAATTTAATAAAAAGCGGAAGTAATATGGCACCACCTGGGAGCATGAAAATTGCTAAACTTGGTATTGATTTTAAAAGATCCATCATTTGTTCTTGCATTTGATTTTGTTCTTCTTTATTCAAATCTCTAAAGGTCGATTCAGAAAGTAATTTAACTAATTCTTTACTTTCTTTGAGCTCTTGGTAAATTCTTTTACTGTTTCTAGCTATAAGTTTTTTGACAACAATTACAGACTGTTCATAAAAACGTTTAGCAAGATTTTGAGTGCTTAATAGCGGTATTTCATTTTTGTAGCAAATGTAAAAATCGTTAACTGATTTAAAAGCTACCCCTATTTTAGCTTCACTTAAATTAAATTTTGTTCGAAATTTATTAATAAATTTTTGATTATGTGAGTCTATTTTTGAATCATTCCATATCGCAATACACACTATGTCGAGTAAATATAAGCGTTCAATTTTTGAGAATTCATTTATAGTTATTGACTCAAAGCTTTCATTAGCTTGTTTTGACACTCTTAGTGATGATTCCAGCAATTTGATTAAACTTTCATCGTATTTACTTTTTATAAGTTTTGAGTTAAAAGCTTCGGAAATAATACTTCTAATATAATCTTCTAATCTAATAATGATAGACTTTGTCTTTTTGGGAGTTTTCAGAAAAATTTCAAATGCTAGAATGTCAATAAATAAAAATGCGTTGGTCGTAAAAGTGTTAATTGTTTTTGAGAAAATATTTGTTTCTGTTTGAATCCGTTTACTTATGGTGTTTTCGATACTTTCACCTATAATATTAGCGATAAAGTTAGGTTTACAAAACCCAATATGAGTGTAAAATGATTTTAATTTAGTCTCAAAACTGTCATCGTTTTTTTTATTTAAATTGTAAGTACACAAAAGAGCCAACGAATAATTAATCTTACAACATTCTTCTAATGTGTAATCACTATTTCTTATTACTTCAGAAATTGTTGTAACATTACTACCATAGATAAAACCAACTGATTTTAATTCCTGGTAAAGTTTTAAGGTTGAAGTGTTTTTTATTTCGCTTTTTTCAACGAGTTTAAGTAATTTTTTCAACCAGCCTACAGCTGAAGGATTCATATTTAAAAATTTAAAATATTAATTATATCATTCAATCATCCCTGAACAACTTATTCTATTATTATAGTTTCTTGAATTATAAATAATAATTTTTTTACCCAAAATATCTTTGGTTTTGTCTTTACATCCAATACACCATTGTTTAGTTGAAAATTTAATTGTTGTTATTTTTTTATTTTGAACTATAAAATTTCCATTATTTCCCAACTTATAAACACCTTTAGCTTCTCCAATTCCAAAATAATAAATTCCATTAGAGAGCCCTGAAACTTTTGCTGTCATAACTACACTTTCGTTGTGTTGAATAAATCGGACCCTTCCAAAAGCTTTGCTGTTAATATTTGGTTTCAATTCAATAACAAGATATTTTAAAGAATCACTAATTTGTAAGTTGACATCCCCTTCATTTGAATTATTCTCAAAATTTTCATTTCCAATAATTTTATTTTTACAACAAATAAACAATTGTAATGTAAAAATAATTATCAATAATTTTTTCATCATACGAATTTTTAAATAATATATTTTTATAGTTTTTTTGAATCAATATAATAATCTAAATCAATATCAATTTTTGAACTATTTACAGATGTTTTCTTCCAAGAATTAGTAGGATACAACCACCTTTTTGAATCACCATCAATTATTTCTATTGGCATATTAAAAGAATTAATTACATTTATCCAACGATAAATCATACTATCATCTTTAATTTGATATTCTAAAACAGGTATACGTATATCTCTTAAGTATTGATCGAAAAAGGGCTTTAGGTTCCATCCTATTTCACTAGATATGAAGTCCTCAATCTGTTTTGTAGATACTGTCATATGATAAAATTTAGTATTCATTTTTCTAAGAATTTGGCGCCATTTTTCATCTCCCTTGCAAATCTGACGAATCATATGAATTATATTAGCTCCTTTATAATACATGTCTGACGAGCCTTCTTTATTTACATTATAATCTCCAATTATAGGATATTCATTTTGAATTCGCTTTCGAGTTCCAATTACGTACGCTGCCGAGGCCTCTTTCCCATAGTAATAATCAATAAATAAACTTTCAGCGTGGGTCGTAAATCCTTCGTGTATCCACATATCTGCAATATCTTTATTAGTAATATTGTTTGCAAACCATTCATGACCTGACTCATGAATAATTATAAAGTCAAATAATAAACCCCAGCCAGTGCCTGATAAATCCTGTCCTAGATATCCATTCTTATATTTATTTCCATAAGTTATAGAGCTTTGGTGCTCCATCCCTAGGTATGGAACCTCAACTAATTTATAACTATCTTCATAAAAGGGGTACGGTCCGAACCAATATTCAAAGGCTTTCATCATTTTTGGAGCATCTAAAAATTGTTTTTTGGCTTTTTCTAAGTTGTGTTTTAAAACATAATAATCCATATCAAGAATTCCCTTTTCTCCTTGGTATTTCTCAGAGAAATTCACGTAATTACCAATGTTAATATTAACTCCATAATTATTTATTGGATTTGAAACAAACCAAGTGTAAGAAGTTCTATTTTTTGATTCTGATATCTTTTTTAAGCGTCCATTAGATATTGCCTTGAGGGGCTTAGGTACATTAATAGAAATTTGCATACTGTCTACTTCATCATACATATGGTCTTTATTAGGCCACCATACACTGGCACCTATTCCTTGACATGAAGTAGCAATAAAATCCTGGCCATTTACATCTTTATTCCATGAAAATCCACCGTCCCATGGAGCCTTTACAGCCTCTTTTGGTACTCCTTCGAAATACACTGTAATGTTGTTTATATTATTTTTTTTTGACTTTTCTTGCAAATGAATGTAATATACGTTCCCTTCACGACTAATGCTTAGAGATTTTCCTGATTGTGTTGCTTTAGTTAATTGCATTGGGGATTGTAAATCAATTTGCATTTTATTTCTTTCATCTAGAACTTTGTAATATATAGTGTTTTTTCCAAATATAGATTTTGATACAGGATTTACACTTACTTCTAATTCATAGTAAGTTAAATCCCACCATATACGCTCGTCAGTTATAGAACCTCTAAGTGTATCTTGGAGCGTGTAATTTTGTGCTACTGTATTCAATGAGTAACATAAAAAATAAACTAAACAAAATACATAATTAAACTTTATTTTCAATTTATTATTCATAACAGAGTTGAGATCAAATCAAATATAAGTTTATTTTTAATCAGCAATAACTTCAGAAATTAGAGTTCAATTTTGACTAAAAGGCTAAGCTAATTATAATTTTAGAAGTAATACTTATCCTCTTTTTTTAATTTTTCTGCAATGCTATTTCTTAATTGTGCAACATTAGGATAATGTGTGTATTTAATGAAACGTTTTAGTCCCATAAGCATCATACGTTGATCATCACCTTGAGCAAATGATACAATCCCAGTTTTAGCATTTCTATTTATTATATCAATAGCATTATAGAGATAAAGTTGACTCATTTCAATTTGATATTTTTGAGTTTCAACTCCAAAACGTAGAATATTTTTTTCTGTTCTCAAAATTGCAGATTCTGCCAAATATATTTCAATTAAGATATCCGAAGCATTTAAAAGAAGTTGTTGATGTTTTTCAATTTCAGAACCAAATTTTTGAATTGCAAATCCTGCCAACATCAAAAATACTTTTTTGAGATTTTTTATTAGATATTTTTCTTGTGACATGGGTTTGTTGAATTCTGGTGTCTCAAACGAAGGAATTCCCAAAAGCTCCTCTTTTACTTTCATGGCAGGCTCCAATAGGTTTATATGACCTTTCATTGCCTTTTTAATCATCATATCAATACTAATCATTCTATTTATTTCATTAGTACCTTCATAAATGCGTGCAATTCTAGCATCTCTCCATGCCGCTTCCATGGGTGTATCTTTTGAAAACCCCATACCACCAAAAATCTGAATGCCTTCATCTGCACAGTTCTGAACATCTTCTGAAATAGCAACTTTTAATATTGAACATTCAATGGCATACTCCTCAACGCCTTTCAATTCTGCTTCTTGATGTGTATTTCCACTTTCAATACGCATGGCGATGCGATCTTCAATATCTTTGGCTGCTCTATAACTTGCCGATTCTCCAACATATGTATTTGTTGCCATTTCAGCCAATTTATATTTAATAGCACCAAAATTAATGATAGATGTTTTAAATTGTTTTCGTGCATTAGCATAGACAACTGCATCTGTAGTAATTCTACGCTGTGAATCTAAACAAGCCGCCGCTAATTTAATTCGTCCAATATTTAACGCATTCATAGCAATTTTAAACCCATTTTGACGTTCAGAAAGCATGTTTTCAATAGGTACTTTGGTATCGTTAAAAAAGACTTGGCGTGTTGATGAGGCGTTGATTCCAAGTTTGTCTTCTTCTTCTCCTAAAATAATACCATTAGAAGGGTCATTTTCAATAATAAAACCGGTTATATTTTGATCATCTTCAATACGCGCAAAAACTATAAAGATATTACAAAATCCCGCATTGGAAATCCACATTTTTTGACCGGTTATATTATAAAATTTTCTATCCTCAGTAAGAGTGGCTGTGGTTTTGCCTGAGTTGGCATCGCTCCCAGCATTGGGTTCTGTAAGGCAATATGCCCCAAACCATTCTCCAGAGGCCAGTTTTGGTATGTATTTTTGTTTTTGCACTTCCGTTCCATACAATGTGATGGGCATAGTTCCAATGCCGGTGTGCGCGCCGAATGCCGTGCTAAACGACCCTGTTCCACTCGAAATATATTCACAAACAAGCATGGTCGAAACAAAGCCCATATTTAAGCCACCATACTCTTCAGGAACAGAAACACCAAGAAAACCCATTTCTCCAGCTTTACGCATAACTTTTTCGGTAAGTTTATAGTCTTTAGCTTCAAAACGATCGCGATTTGCAACGACTTCTCTTTCGTTAAACTCTTTAACGGCCTCTTTCATCATGAGTTGTTCATCAGAAAAATCTTCGGGAGTGAAAATATCATTGCAGTGACTTTCCTTAACTAAAAATTGACCCCCTCTTAATAATTCTTTCACTTGCATAAGTAATAAATTTTAGTATTATTTAATTTAAAAATTCAAAAATTCCACAAGCGCCTTGACCTGTTCCAACACACATGGTTACAGCGCCGAATTTTGATGCCATTTTACGCTTGCGCATTTCATCAAATAATTGAACTGATAATTTTGCACCCGTACAACCTAAGGGGTGACCAAGGGCAATCGCACCTCCATTGACATTGATAAGTTCTGGATTTAAATCCAGTTCTCGAATGACGGCCAAGGATTGAGAAGCAAAGGCCTCATTGAGTTCAATAAGTTCAAGCTCCGATTGCTGTATACCGGCTTGTTTTAAGGCCTTAGGAATGGCTTTGACTGGACCAATACCCATAATTCTTGGTTCTACTCCGGCAACTGCATAACTTATTAAGCGTGCAATAGGACTCAGTTTAAGTTCTTTCATTAAATTTTCACTAACTACCATAACAAATGCAGCGCCATCACTCATTTGAGATGAATTTCCAGCAGTTACACTTCCTCCTTGTGCGAAAACTGCGCGGAGTTTTGCCAAGGCCTCTAAATTTGTACCTTTTCTTGGTCCTTCGTCTTTATAGACTGTATAGTTTTTTGTGGCTTTTTTTCCAGACTCATTTACATAAGTTTGATGTACTTCAATGGGTACTATTTGATCCTGAAATCGATCTTCAGCTTGTGCTTTCAGTGCTTTCATATGAGAACTGTATGCAAATGCATCTTGATCTTCTCTAGAAATTTTAAACTCATTTGCTACGGCTTCGGCTGTATTGCCCATCCCCCAATAATAATCTTCATGACCTGC
>NZZM01000003.1 GCA_002698705.1 Formosa sp.
CATACCACTGGTAACTGTAAGTTCCTGTGCCACCTGACGCTAATACTGTAAGCGCAGACGAAGGACTGTCTTGACATATAGTCTGTGTGGCCAATGGATCACTTAATACTGGATCTGAAAAAACAGTGACTTTTCCAGGATCTGAAAAAATACCTCCGCAACCTCCTCCATCTGGAAAAGATATTGTAGACCAGAAGAAGATTTCTTCGTAGCCATCATTTAAATCAATTGAAATATTATCAAAATATCCAACTCCAGGATCAAACACAGGAGAATTTACTTCGTAAACTTCAAAAGGAATTAAATAAGAATATCCTGCATACCAAGTATATGTAGGACTACCGCTTCCTCCGTTGTATGAAACAGAAAGTGAGTTTGGCTCAATATTTCCTCCAAGGCATATATTTTGAGATGGTAAGGGATTTGATGAAATAGAAGGAGGATTTTCAACACTTATCGTAACAGTTGGAGAGCTTACATCTTCACAAATTGATGGATTGAATGATAAAACACAAAAATAATATTTAGTGCCTAATTCGTCTGAAGGTGGTGTAAATTGTGAATCATCTGTTCCTACAGCTGTAGCTGCACTAATATCAGTTGTGTCTGTGGAGTTATAATACCACTGATAGGTAGTATTACTAATTGTATCAGGATAATCATAACTCACATTTAGAGTTTCAAAAACCCCATTCAAACATAGAGATTGAGATCCCGGCGGAGTAATCGAAACAACCGGAGATGGATTTACAGTAATAAAAAATGGCACTGAGCTTCCTTGACATCCTTCATAACTGACAGTCAAAGCATACTCCAAAGTATATTCTGTAGTTAAATCATTATCAATTACCACTCCATTTAATTCGCCTTGAACAGGGTAAGTACTGGATTGAGGATATCCAGACACTTCTGATGGTACATCTTGACTAACAAGCGTCCAAAAATATGAAGAGCCCAAAACATCTGAACTATAAAAAGGTGTTTCAAATGCTGTGCCAGAACAAATTGTTTGAGGTTGAACACTATCCATCTCAGGTACTGGATTAATAGTAACTTCAATTGTAAAAGTATCACCAACACAATTCCCCTGATCACCTGAAGTCGGAGTTACAGTATAAATTAATGTGACAGGAACATCTTGTCCTTCAAGATTTGTTTGTGTAATTGAACTAGAACCAGGAAATAATTGATCGGCATAGCCAGAGGCTTGCCCACTTGAATCTAAAACCGTCCATGTGTAAGTCGTGTTTGATGGTACAACATCATCTGAATTTACACCAAGACCATTTTCTGGACTAACAGTAAAACCTTCCCCTGAACAAATAGGGTCAAGAATAATATTACCTATACTAGGGACGGGATCTACATCTACTATAACATTAAATGGATCTCCTTCGCAGTTCCCATCTGTTCCTGATGTTGGTGTGACTAAATATGTAACAGTCTGTACAATATTTAATTCATTTGTGAGAACTTGACCGATTTCTGACTGAGGACCAGAAGATGGTAAAGCATCTGGAATACCAGAATCAACGTTTACTACCACCCATTCATAAGTTGTACCACTGGGAACGATTGTAGTAGGAGGAGCATTAATAGGATTAACTATAAAAGCTTCTCCAGAACAAATCTCAGTAACCTGATCGCTAATCACTGGAGTGGGATTAATAGTAAAAATGAAATCTATGGAGTCCCCAGGGCAATTGCCGACTTCAGGAGTTACACTGATTGTCAGTAATGATGTAATTGAGTTACTGTTTGTAAGAGTCATTGATGGAATACCAATATCAAAATTTATCCCTTGATATCCATTTACTGAACTATCTGCAGTCACAGAATATGTATATTCAGTTGATGAAATATCCGAAACATATGTTATTTCTTGGGATTGATTACCTGAACATATTATTTGCTGCAAATTAGTGTTATTAATTATTGGAGTTTGGTCATAAACAAATGATAAACTTGCTGTATTCGAACCCAAACAATTACCGTCAACTTGGACTGTTATTATATACTCACCAAAAGAATTAAAATCAATAATTGGATATTGTGAATCTTGATTTAAATTAGGATCAAAATTATAATCGATACCTTCTACACCTCCTGAAACAGTCCATGTAAATGAAGTTGGTGCATAAGGCGGTTCACTATATATTGGAGAGATTGAGGTATCATTGAAATTTAATATGTATCCATCTAAATTTTCATCAATATTTTCGCAAACAGCAAGTGAAGCAGGGTTAAAATCTACAGTAGGGTCACCTAAAATTGTGATAGGCTTAGTAATAGTACTTTGACCACAAATACTTGAAATTGTTAATGTCACATCATAATCTCCAGGTGTATTAAAAATAACTTCTGGATTTTGAGAAGTTTCGGAGAATGGGTCTACATATGAAAAGCCTGATTCTGGAGAAATAGACCAAGAATATGACGTTTCTTGACAATCAAAATCATTCACGTTTGACAAATCGTTAAAAGTGACAGGTTGCCCAAAACATATCTCCTCAATGATTTGTTCATTTTCATCTAAAAACTGAAAATCAGCCGCCAATTCAACTTGTACATTTACAACATATGGTTCATCAGCAGGAAAAACTGACTGTGTACTACACAAATCTTCATTAACAGCTGTGAGCCTAAAGCTCCAGCATCCAGCTTGAACATCATTTTCGGGAATAACTAAATCTACTAAGCCATCCGAATTAACATCACTCATCCAATCATTTATATCTTCTTCTTCTCCGTCTTCAATAAATGCCTCATATAAAACTCCGCTTGGGGATATAATTTCCCAATAAAAATTTGGATCTCCTTGGCAATCTTCCCCTATTAAACTAAACTCACCTGGGATAGTAGTATTAATTATTGTGATTGGTTGATTCTCACACACGTCTAAAGCCTCAAAAGAAGTTTCTGGTGCCTTGCTGGTATTTACCGTTTTTGTAACCCCATTACCAATCACTTGGTATCCGCAATTTTCATCAGAATCAAAATTGAATTTATTAAACATTTGTTTTTCAATCTCAAAATAGTTGTCGCCATCTCCACAAGAAACATCTTGGTAAGTATACATTAGTTCAGGATTAGCCATTATTTCAGCATGTGTAAATATTTGAGCATCAGAACCATCTCCAAAATCAATCTCATAATATGAACCTCTATAATTTTGACCAATACCTGGAATTGATGTATCAATGTTAAAAATCACCTCTGTTTCAACGCACACACTTTCGCTATTTACATTTCCTAGTGTAGTGGTACTCCGATGAAGAACCAAAATAATCGTGTAAGTAGAAGAAATCGTTGTATTGGGATCAAATTCTTCGATTTCGTAATTATAAGTTCCAATTTCAATATTATCAGGGATTGTATAGTTAAGTACAGGAGTCTCTGAAAAAGAGCCTAGAATTTCAATATCATTATTTATTACATCAATTTTTCGGATATTATATGTACTAGATGTATTAATATTCGAAATTAATATTCTTCTTTGAACTTGTGTACCAATTTCTGAAGATAAATCCCCAGCTGATAGAGTAAGACACCCAAATAAAGCATCATTATCATAGCTTCCTTCAACAGTGCAATCGAACCTATTGTTATTAGGAGAAATTCTTGAATAAGCTACAACTGGACTTAAATCAGAACTTCCCGATATTGTAAATAAACTTGTCTCCTCAATTACATCACCATAATTTGCCGGATTATTTTCTGTCATTCCTTTTGAAGCACGAATACGAAGACGATAATTCCCAGAAGAGTCATTCGGCAGAATCCCATTCAATGTTGTTGTAAAAAAACTATTTGAAGTACTTAATATTGTTGGTGTTTCTAAAAACGAACCATCAGATTCAGAAAGTTCTAGAAAAAATTGGTTATCATCTAACTCGTCATCGAACTTAAATATCCCTTTAGGATTAAAATGAACAGAAATACCAGATCCGGCACCGTAATTTATTGAGTTATTAAAGCCTATTATTTCAATTTCTGCAAGATCCTGTTGTGAAAAACCAAATAAACAAACAAATAAGAAAGTTAAAAGAATTGGTAACCTGATTTTCATTAAATGATAGTTTTAATTATAAAACGAAAAATACATTAAAAAATTGTAAAAAAATATTTTATTTTGGTCAGTACAACAGATGTTTTAATTTATTTTTTTTCCAACCTGATTGACTCTGGTAGTTTACGAAATAAATTAATAAGTCCGCTTGGCTTTGGTATTCAACGAAATATATAGTTTTTTCAGATTGACTAGCATAATCAACAAAAAACCACAAACCTTGATTACCCTTTGCCTGGCTTTGGTATTTAACCTTGTAAACTAATAAATCAGCTTGACTCGCATAATCAACTACATAAACCTTAAAATCAGCTTGGCTCGCATAATCTACACTAAATACTGTTTGTGCATTTACAAAACTAAACATGAATATTAGTGTTGCAGTTAAAAAAGAACTATCCTTAACCATATTTATCTATTTAACAATAAACTTTGCCTGAGTTGTATATTCAAAATCATGTACCTTGAGGATGTACATTCCTGGATTTAAACCTGAAACATCAACTTTCTTTTCGTTAAAATGTTCTGATAATATTTGACCCAGCTGGTTATAAATAATTACTTTAAAATGGTTCGATTTTATACCACTTAACTCAATGAAGTTTTCACTGATAGTAGGATAAATTAAAATTGAGGGAGTATCTAGAGAATCATGTGAAAGTAATGACCATGTATCATCAGCCTCAGGACCATTCCAAATAAGAGTGGCTAAATATGGATTGTCAATAAAAGGATTTCGATTGCCCTGAAATGAATATATAACATCATTTCTTGTTAGTTCTAAATTTGAAACTGGATCTTCTTCGTTCCATTCAAGAAAAAGATTGGGCATATCATTATCATTTGAATATGAGCGTGGACCCGTAGCTGAATTAATAGCTTGGCACTGTCCGGGATATCTTAAATACATATACATAATAATTCTTGCAACATCCCCTTTCCATTCATCTCCAGGGTAGAAAAAATTTCCAATTGTTTTTGAATTACCAGATCCAGTTGTAAATAATCGATTACTTCTTTGTGAATTTTTTTGAGAATCTGCTGCTCTGAGGTTGTGAACATCTGTGCCAGGACCAGGAAAAGATGTTGTTAAAACAGGATAACTCAATGATTTAGCAAAAACATGTTCTCTGTTCCATAAACCTATACAAGAACCTGTATGGCAGGTATCATAAATATAACGAGTTCTATCTGTTATAAATTCATTATCATCATCATTGTATCCATAAATAAGTAATACATCATCTGAAGTTTCAGAAACCAAATCACTGATTCTAATTATGTCCCAGGTATCTGTAGACTCAGAGGTATATGGGATTAATGTTTGATGAGTATCGGATATGAGATTTGAAAGTTGAACTTTTATAGTATTCGATTCTTGTTCAAAGTCAATTGAAGAATAATAATTTGGCACCTGTGCTGTGACAAAAAAGTGAGTTAAAAAAAGAACAGATGTACAGTTTTTGAAAAGATACTTAAACATCAGAAATATTTATATTATCAAACAAATTTAATTAAATAAACTCAATGAAATTATTTTAAAAAGTTATTTTTGAATAAATAATCTATTATGACATTGTTACTTATGGCTGCTGGTAGTGGTAGCCGTTATGGAAAGTTAAAACAGTTTGATGAATTGGGTCCAAATGCAGAATTCCTTATGGAATTTAGTATTCACGACGCACTAAAAAATGGTTTTAATCATATTGTAGTAATAACAAAAGAAGAAAATAAAGAATTTATAAAAAAATATCTTTCAAAAAGACTTGAAAGAAATATCAAATTAGATGTTTTGGCACAAAAAGTTTCAGACATACCGAACGAGGTTTTTTTTGAAGGAAAGCGAAATAAACCTTGGGGAACAGCTCACGCTGTTTGGACAGCAAGAAAGGTTATAAAAAGTACTTTTGTAATTATAAATGCTGACGATTATTATGGACAAAATGCATTTAAGTATGCTTCAGAATTCATTAAAAAAAATTCAGTTAATAATATCTTTGGAATTGTAAGCTACCAACTCAAAGACACTCTTTCCGATTATGGAAGTGTCTCTAGAGGTGTTTGTAGTGTTATAGGAAATCAACTCAAATCTATTGTTGAACTAACAAAAATTTCAAAAATTAATGGGGTTATCAAAGATGAAGAATCTGGTAAAATTCTAGATTTTAACGCAACAGTCTCAATGAATTTTTGGATTTGTACACCGAAAATTTTTGAATATATAAGAGTTTATTTTTCTTCCTTTTTATCAAAAATAGAGAATCTTGAAAAAAATGAAATTTATCTTCCCTTTGTAGCACAAGAAATGATGGAAAAAGGAATTATTTCAGTTGAAGTCATTAACGCAGCCTGTAAATGGTTTGGCGTAACCTATTATGAAGACAAAAAAATTGCAGTAATGACACTAAAAAAGCTTGTAGAGACTGGAAAATATCCTAAACCGCTGTGGTGAAAAGTTAGATTTTTTCAAAAAAATTAAATTTCCTTAGCACCTAACCATTCTGAAAATCCTCCTTCAAGATTAAAAGTATTTTTAAAACCTAGTTCCTGCATCAATATACAAGCTTGAGCGCTACGACTTCCAGCCTTACAATAAACAAAATAATAATTTGATTTATCAAATTTTTTTATTTGATCCAAAAATTCATTAGAGTTAAGAATATCTATATTTTGTGCATTAGGTATCTTACCTTCATCAAATTCATACTCAGTTCGAACATCTAAAATTATGGCATTCTTGTGTTTAGAAAAAGATGAATACCATTCGTGTTGAGGTAGATTTTTCATGATAGATAATTTTCAAATTAAAATTAAAATTTTAACAAAAGTTTAGACACTAAATTACAATAATGAAAATTAAATTTAGAACTTTGTTAATCTAAAATGAAAATTATGAAATTTGTTAAAATCTTTATCGTAATACTTACTTCTTTTACCTTTTTCGGGTTTAATGAAATTAAATCAAAAAAAATTAATACTGAGGATAGTATAGTTAAATGGATTGGGTACAAGGTAACTGGTCAACATGAAGGAACTATTAAACTGAAAGAAGGAGAATTGAAATTCAATAACAATGACCTTATCGATGGGACATTTGTAATGGATATGTCCACAATTAATACAACTGATTTAGAAGGAGGTTCAAAAAATCGGCTTGATGGACACCTCAAAAATGAAGACTTCTTTGGGGTCGATAAGCATAAATATGCGATGATGTCTTTTGTAAATATTGAAAAAGCTTCTTCAAATAATATTGATGTGAAATCATACAAAATAAACGCAGATTTAACCATCAAAGGAATTACAAATGAAATATCGTTTCTGATTAATATTAGCAAAAATTCTGCAACAACTAGCTTAAAAATTGACCGTACTAAATTTAATATAAAATATGGCTCAGCTAGTTTTTTTGATGGTTTAAAAGATCGTGCAATTTACGATGAGTTTGATCTTGATGTAAGATTAAATTTTTGAAAAAATTAAATTTCTTATTAGGTTTTGCTAACATTACTTTAGATCACCAATATTTTCTGAAAAACAATAAATCTGAAAGACTAATCATACTTTTCAAAAAATAAATTGCAAGTAACAATTTAAATAGTTTATTCAAATCTTTACAACATGAAACACATTTTAGTTGTAGATAATTATGACAGTTTTACTTACAACCTGGTACATTATTTGGAAGATTTAGATTGCAAGGTTACAGTTGCCAGAAACGATAAAATTGAACTAAATAAAATAGAGACTTTTGATAAAATATTATTATCCCCAGGCCCAGGTATTCCTGATGATGCAGGCTTGTTAAAAGATATAATAACAACATATGCTTCAAGTAAAAGTATTCTAGGAATCTGCTTAGGTATGCAAGCTATAGGAGAAGTTTTTGGTGCAAAGCTGTTAAATTTGAGTGTGGTATATCACGGAATTCAATCCAAAATAAAAATAACTTCAAATGATGAGGTGTTATTTAAAGGCTTAAATTCAGTAATAAAAGTCGGTAGGTACCATTCATGGGTTATTAAAGACAGTCTTCCCCCCTGTCTTGAAGTAACTTCAGTTGATGAGAACAATCAAATTATGTCAATTAGACACAATTCATTAGATGTTAAAGGAGTACAGTTTCATCCAGAGTCTGTAATGACCCCCGAGGGGAAAAAAATATTAAAAAATTGGTTAAAGTCATGATTCAGTTAACCAATCAAAAATAAGAGCAAGATTAATTTAATTTCATGTCTTGTTTTAACTCAATTTTTATTAATTAACGAGTAAAAACTAATCTGTTTTCAGAAGAGAGGTTTTTATCGTATCTGTATCGATTCAAATTGAATACTTTAATATCTTCTACTGTCTGAGCATTGTTTTCAACAATAAAGCGAGTCATTAAGCCACGGGCTCTTTTTGAAAAGATGGCAATCGTTTTGTAATTTCCATTTTTAAACTCTTTAAAGTCAATATGAATTAATTTTGCTTTTAACACTTTAATGTCTATAGCTTTAAAATATTCTTGACTTGCAAGATTTACTAAGATTTCATCTTGCTTCATCTCGTCATTTAGAAAAGACGTAACCTTACTGCGCCAAAATTCATATAAATTTTTGCTTTTATTTATTTGGAATTTAGTTCCCATCTCTAAACGATAGGGCTGGATTAAATCCATTGGTTTTAATATGCCATAAAGACCAGAAATAATTCTAACTGTATCTTGTAACCTATCTATCTTATTTTTTGGAATAGAATACGAATCTAAACCTTGATAAACATCCCCGCTAAAAGCGTATATAGCTTGACGTGCATTATTTGAATTGAATGGAAGTTGCCACTTCTGGTTTCTTTCATAATTTATAGCACTTATCTTGGAAGAAATATTCATAAGATCAGAGAGCTCCTTAGTTGATTTTTTTTTCAAAAGATTAATTAATGAGGATGCTTCATTTAAAAAACAATTCTGAGAACTAAATCCTGTAGGTAATTCACTTTCATAGTTTAAGGATTTAGCAGGTGAAATAACAAGTTTCATAATAACATAATTTTTAAAAAATCAAAAATACCAACAAATTTTAAAATTAAAAAAGGTTAATAGCCAATCTTGTTATAAATAAAATAAAAATATATTAAGTTTTATTTCATATAATTTGAGTAAGCTCTCCATTTTTCAATGCAAATAGCCATATCGTCAGGTAAATCACTAGCTAAGGAAAGCCATTCATTGTTAATGGGATGTATGAAACCTAATGTACTGGCGTGTAAAGCCTGTCTTGGTAATATTTTAAAACAATTATCAACAAATTGTTTATATTTTGTAAAAGTAGTTCCTTTCAAAATCTTTTCTCCGCCATATCGATCATCATTAAAAAGTGTGTGACCAATGTGCTTCATATGTACTCTAATTTGATGAGTGCGGCCTGTTTCTAAAGTACAACGTATCAAGGACACATATCCAAAACGCTCCAAAACCTCATAATGGGTTACAGCTGGTTTTCCTTTATCAGATTCATCTCCCAGAAATACGGTGTTTTGAAGTCTATTTTTTGGATGTCTACCAATATTTCCAACAATTTTTCCTCTATCATTTTCAACATTCCCCCAAACTAGAGCAATGTATTTTCTTTTACTAGTTTTTGCTTTGAACTGCGCAGAAAGATGAGTCATAGCTTTCTCACTTTTTGCTACAGCTAAAAGCCCACTAGTATCTTTATCAATTCGATGGACTAATCCAGGTCTATTACTACTGTTATTTGGTAATTTATCAAAATAATATAATAATGCATTTATAAGAGTTCCTGAGTAGTTGCCGTGTCCAGGGTGAACAACCATTCCAGGGGGTTTATTTATAACCAATATGTGATTATCTTCATATACGATATCTAAAGGAATATCTTCCCCTTTCAATATGTTTTCTTTAGGTGGTTCACTAAATAAAATTCGAATATTGTCGCTAGGTTTAACTTTATAATTTGATTTTACAACTGAACCGTTTACAAAAATATGCCCTGATTTGGCAGCTAATTGAATTTTATTACGAGTGGCATTTTCTATGAAATTCATCAAATACTTGTCTATTCTAAGAGGCTCTTGACCTTTTTCAACACTAAATTTATAATGTTCATGAAGCTCGCTGGGATTTTCATAGCATAAATGTAAATTTTCCATTAATTTATTTTTCTATTTCCATTACCAACCATAATATCGATTTTGGAGGCTTTACGTATTAAGTCTCCAGGTTTAACTACTTTATTATTATGACTTAACTGAACAACTACATCCTTACCTAAATCATCAACATATTTAATTTCCCCAATTATAAAACCTAATGTTTCTAAGGCAGGTTTTGCTTGACGAAATGTTTTTCTAACTACGCTTGGAACGAGAACCTTTTTATAATTAGATGGATTCAAAATAAGATAAATTTTTCTGCCATTTTTTACTTTAGATCCAAAAAGGGGCTCTTGCCCAATTACCGCACCAGAAGCGTATTTTGGACTATAATTAGAAGAGTCTTGTATTTGAGATACTAAATCAAATTTCTTAAGTGCAACATCAGCGGCAGTAGCTGATAGGCCCAATAAATTTGGGACTTTTACGTATGTTCCATGATTTGTATAAGATTTTAACCATTTCAGTGTAATTAGTGACGCTAATAAAACAATTATAAGTGAAAAAATAATTTGTTTTAAAAATGATCTACTAAACAAAAAACGTATAAAATTCATTAGTACAATTTAAACAAAGCTAAACATTTTTTTTTGAGAAAAACATCAGCTAATTTTAGTTTTCTAAACCTGATTTTAAAAAATGGAAAATAATGTATACAAAAAAGTGATATTTTTGCAATTCAAAGGCAACCTATGAAACTAAATATTGCCATCATTATGGGTGGGTATTCAAGGGAATATGCAATTTCACTTAAGAGCGGACATGTTGTTTTCAACCACCTGCCAAAGGATTTATATAATGCTTATTGCATTCGCATCACAAAAAATAAATGGACTTATGTAGATGCTGAAAATAAAGAACTTCCTGTAAATATCAGTGATTTTTCTATACATACACAAGATCAAATCATTCATTTTGACTGTGTGTTTAATACCATTCACGGGGCACCAGGAGAAGATGGGTTTATGCAGGCCTACTTCGATCTTTTGAAACTTCCTCATACAAGTTGTGACATGTACCAAGCGGCATTGACTTTTAACAAACGAGACTGCCTCAATGTGCTAAAAGCTTATGAAATTCCAACGGCTGTCTCTTATCCTTTAAACAAAAAAGACAAGGTTTACAAGAGAGAAATTATTGATCGTGTAGGCTTACCTTGTTTTGTAAAAGCCAACCGATCAGGCAGTAGTTTTGGCGTAACCAAGGTTCATAAAATAGAAAACCTGCAGGCTGCCATTAACACTGCTTTTGAACAGGACGATGAACTTATTATTGAAGCATTTTTAGAAGGCACTGAAGTCACTGTTGGGGTTTTAAATTATAAAGGAAAGGTGATCGTTTTACCAATCACTGAAATTATCTCAGAAAATGATTTCTTCGATTATGAAGCCAAATACCTTGGAAAATCTGATGAAATTACGCCAGCGCGTATTTCTGAAGTTCAAGAAAAAAATGTTAAAGAGATGGCGAAATCCATCTACGAAATCTTGAAGATGAAAGGCTTTTCGAGAAGTGAATTTATTTTTAAAGGAGATGTACCTTATTTTATAGAAATGAATACAGTTCCCGGATTGACCAAAGAGAGTATTCTTCCAAAACAAGCGGCTTGTGCTGGCATCAGCCTTTTAGAACTTTTTAGCAATGCCATTGAAATGGCAGTTGCTAAAAATGATTAACTTTACAACATGAAACGTGCTATATTTCCTGGATCCTTTGACCCCATCACTTTAGGGCATTGCGACATTATCAACAGAG
>NZZM01000004.1 GCA_002698705.1 Formosa sp.
TAAAATAAAATTTATTTTAGGGAATAATGCCGTGGGGTCGGAGGGAATCGAACCCTCGTCCAAACAAGCTAAAAAAGTGCTTTCTACACGTTTAGTTTTTATTTAATTTTCGTAAATAAACTGACTAAAAACTGCCTATTTAAATCTTAGCTTCTTTAATTTTGAAATTCTACCAAAGCATTAGAATTTCTAGATCCACATTTACGATGTCTCAAAATTGAACGCCATGAATCAAGGCTTTCAGGAGACATAAAGCTTGTACACCTTGTGTACCGAGGCTAATCCTACTATAATTCGGATTAAGCAGCTAAAGCGTAGTTATTCTCGCCGTTTAAATGTTGGTATGGCCTTTTACGTGTTTCAATACCATTACACGACGTGCTTACAGTTCAATAGATCTTGCTGTCAATACCAGTCGACCCCGAATTGTAAATTTTCTCCATAGGAGGAAGGCAAAGTTACGAAAAAACTTGTGTACCCATTGAAATCCTTTTATTTTAGTACTAATTATTATATATATGCCTATAACTTTTGCAGTAATCAAAGAAAGAAAATCACCACCTGATAGTCGTGTTGTACTCACCCCAAATTCATGTAAAGAACTCCTTGAAAATTATCCTCAATCGTCCATTGTGGTTGAAAGTTCGGATATTCGTGCTTTTTCAAATGCTGAATATTCAGATAAAGGGTTAGAAGTATCCAATGATGTAGGTGAAGCTAATGTTATGATAGGGGTAAAAGAGGTTCCTATAGATTCACTAATTGCTGATAAAAGTTATTTTTTTTTCAGCCATACTATAAAAAAGCAGCCATATAATCGAAAATTATTACAGGCAATACTTAAAAAAAGAATTACATTATATGACCATGAAACATTGGTAGATTCAAATTACAATCGTCTAATTGGTTTTGGGTACTACGCAGGAATTGTTGGAGCATACAATGGAATTCGAACAATAGGAAAAAAATATAACTGTTTTAAACTTCCAAAAGCAATTAAACTAAGAGATCGTCTAGAGTTAGACTCAGCTCTGAAAAACATAATGTTACCTAATTTAAAAATTATACTGACAGGAACAGGACGGGTGGGCCAGGGTGCTAAAGAAGTACTAGATATTATGCAAATTAAAAAAGTTGAAGTAAAAGACTTTCTAACAAAAGAGTTTGAAGAACCAGTCTACGTTCAACTGGATGTTTTAGATTATGTAGAAAGGAAAGATGGAGGAAAGGCTTCTAAATCAGATTTTTTCGAAAACGCCACAGATTACAATTCTAGTTTTATGAAGTTTACCCAAGTAGCAGAAGTGTTTATCGCAGGTCATTTCTATGGAAAATCCGCCCCTTATTTTTTTACAAGAGCTGATGCCAAATCACCAAATTTTAAATTGCGAGTTGTAGCTGATATTAGTTGTGATATCGATGGTCCAGTGGCATGTACTATACGAGCATCAACTATTAAAGACCCTATTTATGGATACGATCCTATTAATGAATCAGAAACAGAGTTTATGAACCCTCATGCAATTGCAGTCATGGCAGTTGATAATCTTCCTTGTGAATTACCTCGTGATTCCAGTGAGGAGTTTGGAACTACATTTACTAAAACAATTCTTCCAGCTTTTTTTAATGAAGATAAAGATGGTATACTTGAACGTGCAAAAATGACAGAAAATGGTAATCTTACTCAAGCATTTTCTTATTTACAAGACTATGTCAACGAGACAGACTAAAAAAGTCTTTCCATATGGAAAGACTTTTTGTAAAAAAATATGTTTTTTAAATATTAGATCACTCTAACATTTACTGCATTCATTCCTTTTCTACCTTCTTTTAATTCAAATTCCACATTATCACCTTCATTAATCTCATCGATTAAACCAGTGACGTGAACAAAATGTTCTGTGTCTGAACCTTCTTCTGTTATAAATCCAAAACCTTTGGATGCATTGAAGAATTTTACTGTACCGTTTTTCACTTTAATATATTTAATTTTTAAAAATCCAAAGTTAAGGTTATAATTATTAAATAACACAATTATTTTGTTAATATATCATTAAATAAATTTTGTTATTCATAATTTTGGTTAATGAATGCTTAATTTATTACACGTTAATATGATGGTTGATGTGTTTTAAATTAATTTTTTTTAAATAAAATAGGCACAAAAAATTATTGTTAAAACGACCTATGTTATTTACTTTTGCAATTCAATTCATCAATTGATTGACAAATTTATTTCTATTTAATTAAAATTTAATTTTTCTGACATATGAATTTACACGAGTACCAAGGTAAAAATATTCTAAATCAATTTGGTGTTAAAATACAGCGTGGTAGAGTTGCTTCAAGTGCTGAGGAAGCTGTGTCAGAGGCTAAAAAATTAAATACTGAAACAGGTACAGAGTGGTATGTTTTAAAAGCTCAAGTTCATGCTGGTGGACGTGGAAAAGGCGGTGGAGTTAAGCTTGCCAAATCTTTAGATGAAGTCCGTTCAATTGCAAATCAAATTATTGGTATGCAACTTATAACTCCTCAAACTTCAGCCGAAGGAAAAACAGTCAATCAAATTTTAATAGCAGAAGACGTATACTATCCAGGCCCAAATGATACAGAAGAGTTTTACATGTCGATATTATTGAATAGAGCATCAGGCCGTAATATGATTATGTACTCCACAGAAGGAGGTATGGATATTGAAACTGTTGCTGATCAAACTCCAGATTTAATTTTTACCGAAGAAATTGACCCCGCAACAGGACTTTTACCCTTTCAAGCTCGCAGAGTCGCTTTTAATCTAGGCCTTTCTGGAGCTGCCTTCAAAGATATGACCAAATTTGTCTTTGCTCTGTATACTGCATATGTTAAGTCAGATGCATCTCTTTTCGAAATTAATCCAGTTTTAAAAACATCTGATGATAAAATCATGGCTGTTGATGCAAAAGTTACTATAGACGATAATGCTTTATTCAGACATAAGGATTACCTAGAACTTCGAGATATTCGTGAAGAAAATCCTATTGAAGTTGAGGCAGGTTATTTAGGCCTTAACTATGTAGACTTAGATGGTAACGTTGGTTGCATGGTTAATGGTGCAGGACTTGCTATGGCTACCATGGATCTTATTAAACAGGCTGGAGGCGATCCTGCAAATTTCTTAGATGTTGGTGGTACTGCAGATGCAGCACGAGTTGAAGCGGCCTTTCGTATTATTTTAAAAGACCCAAGTGTAAAAGCTATCTTAATCAATATTTTTGGTGGTATCGTTAGATGTGATCGTGTTGCTCAAGGAATTGTAGACGCATACAAAAACATGGGTGATGAAATTAATGTACCCATCATTGTAAGATTACAAGGTACTAATGCGGATATTGCTAAAAAATTAATTGACTCATCTGGACTTGATGTGCAAAGTGCTATTGAATTTCAAGAAGCAGCAGATAAAGTACAGGATGTGTTATCTTAAGAAATAAAAACTTCGATTAAGAACATTTCTTTAAGTCCTAGAGTTTTATATCTTCTAATTTATTCTTGTAATACTTTATTTTATCTCTAAATTTAGCCGCCATAATAAAATCTAATTCTTTAGCAGCGGCTTCCATTAATTTTCGATTGTCTCTAACTTTTTGCTCCAATTCAGGTTTTGTAAGGAAAGCACTCTCTTCTTTGCTTGTTTTGATACTCTCTTGTTGATAATAATAACTGCTCACTGAATTTTGAGTCAATGCGTTATCCAAACTTTTATTAAGTGGTTTTGGAGTTATATCATGCTCTTTATTATATGCCATCTGCTTTTTTCGTCGGTAAGTTGTTTGATCTATTGTTAACTGCATACTCTTTGTAATTTTATTAGCATACATAATTGCTTTTCCATTTAAATTTCTTGCTGCTCTTCCTACTGTTTGCGTCAATGAACGATTTGAACGTAAAAACCCCTCTTTGTCAGCATCTAGAATTGCAACCAATGATACTTCTGGTAAATCTAAGCCTTCACGCAATAAATTAACTCCTACCAAAACATCAAATAAACCTTTTCGTAAGTCTTGCATGATTTCTACTCGTTCTAAAGTATCTACATCGCTGTGAATGTAACGACATCTTATCTCAATTCTTGTCAAGTATTTAGTTAGTTCTTCTGCCATCCGCTTAGTAAGAGTTGTAACAAGAGTTCTTTCATCTTTTTCAACTCGCTGTTGAATTTCTTCAATTAAATCATCTATTTGATTTTCACTGTCACGAACTTCAATAATGGGATCTAACAGTCCAGTTGGTCTAATCACCTGTTCTACATATATACCATCTGTTTTAGCTAATTCGTAATCAGCTGGAGTAGCACTTACAAATATGGTTTGTTTTTGTAAGCTTTCAAATTCCTCAAATTTAAGTGGTCGATTGTCCATAGCCGCTGGTAATCTAAATCCATATTCTACTAAATTCTCTTTTCTACTACGGTCGCCACCGTACATTGCGTGAACTTGTGAAATCGTTACATGACTTTCGTCAACAATCATTAGATAGTCTTCGGGGAAGTAGTCTAATAAGCAAAATGGTCGCGTCCCAGGTAGACGCCCATCAAGATAACGAGAATAGTTTTCTATTCCGGAACAGTATCCTAATTCCCGAATCATTTCTAAATCAAATTCGGTTCGTTCTTTTATCCTTTTTGCTTCTAAGTGCTTTCCTATATCTTTGAAATGATTATGTTGTTTTACCAAATCGTACTGAATATCTTTGATAGCATTCTGCAAAATATCAGGTGAAGTTACAAACATATTAGCGGGGTATATATTCACAGTTTCATATACTTCGATAACGATGTTATCACTTACATTAAAGGCTTCCATTTCTTCAATTTCGTCACCAAAAAAATGAATTCGAAATCCGTGATCGGCATAGCTAGGAAATATATCCACTGTGTCTCCTTTGATTCTGAAATTTCCACGCTGAAATTCGCCTTCGGTTCTTGAATAGAGGCTTTGGACCAATTTATGTAGTAAAGTAGTTCTTGAAAGCTGTTGATTAACTTTTAAAGAAATGATATTTTTTTGGAATTCTATTGGGTTACCAATTCCATATAAGCAAGAAACAGAAGCAACTACAATCACATCTCTTCTACCAGAGAGTAATGATGAGGTTGTGCTAAGTCTTAATTTTTCAATTTCTTCATTTATAGACAGATCTTTTTCAATATATGTTCCAGTAACAGGTAAATACGCTTCAGGTTGGTAATAGTCATAATAGGATACAAAGTACTCAACCGCATTTTTTGGAAAAAATTGTTTAAACTCTGAATATAATTGAGCTGCTAGGGTTTTATTATGTGCTAAAACTAATGTCGGTCGTTGTACTTCTTGAATTACATTGGCAACTGTAAAAGTCTTCCCGGAGCCTGTAACCCCTAGTAGGGTTTGAAAACGCTCTTTAGTTTCTATTCCAACAACCAATTCTTGTATGGCTTTTGGCTGATCTCCAGTTGGTTTAAATTCTGATGAAAGTTTAAATTTCATTATGTAAAATTACAGTAATTGCCTTGTTGTTTTTGAAACATTTGAATTAATAGTTTAAGTAAACCCATCCTGTTTTAGGTTTGTAATCAGTTTCATTTAAAAATAAAACATAAAAATACGTTCCAACAGGAAGTTTTCTTGGGCTTGAATTGGTTCCCCGGTTTGAATTACCATCCCATTTTATATTATTATCACCTTCAAATATTAAACTTCCATAACGATTATAGATTAATAGTTTATGATTTATAAAAACGTCATATACCCCTTGTATATCAAAGATATCATTGAGTCCGTCCCCATTGGGGGAAAGACCTTGAGGGATAAAAATTGGACAGCCATCATTTGAAAGTTCGACAGTTATTTCATTTGTATTATTTGATTCTGATATTTCCGATACAATACCACTCCCATTCCCAATATCATCTACAACTGCAGTGATTTCAAATAATTCGTTAATGTTTTGATCAATTTCAATTTCTATAGATGAAGTAATATACTCACCAATTGGGACTGTTTGACCAACTACAGATTGGGCAATAAGTAAATCTTCTATATAAAACGCTATAGGAGTTTCCGCAGGTAATTGGTCTGTAGCATTAAAATTTGAAATAGTATATTCTAAAGCAATAGTTCTTGAAAAGCAATTTGTTTCCGCTTCACTTGTAAATTCTATTGTTGCATCTGGTAATTGGCTATTAAGTACTGTTATAATACTATTTACCATTACTAAATCTTGTCCAGATGTTAATTCGATGGTCGCTGTAGTATCACCAATACTAATAGTATTATGAATATCATAAACATCAATATCCATATTATGCATCCCTGAAACTCCAGTAAAACTATTAGTCCCATTAAATGCATTTGTTGATGGATTCAATGGTGGGTTACTAAGTAAATATCCATTCATTCGTAAGGATTCGTTCACAGACAAACTCACATCACCTTCCCATGCAATAAATCCTATTTTGGCACCTTCTACATCAAGAACATTCAAATTATCTAAATTTATAGTAATGGCATCAGGAACAGTTTCTAATCCATCATAAATATTTATTTGGTTCAAGGGCAGAGATAAATCTTCATAAATTACAACTAAAGCCCATCCTGCAAAATTAGTTCCAGTTGAACAATAATTTTGGGATGTATCGATTTGTTCTAAATTATCTAATAAATACAAGCCATTTCCTTGATTTTGAACAAGTGTAGTTATATCAGAAAATGCTGCAAAAAATTGACGATTACTATCTAAGCTATATCCAAATGTTCGATCTGAAGTAATTGAAATATTATTGAGTGTTACTTCAAAATCACCAGTTCCTGATCCAGCCCAATACAAATAGGCAGCAATTATATTTTGATTAGTTGACATACTTAGTTCAGCTGCCGAACCTGTTAAAATATCACAATTAAAAAAGGCACCATTCTCATTTATATTTAATGTATTGCCAATTGCAGTATAGTCAAACCGTCCATTGAATTGTTCGTGTAGAGTTATAGATTGCCCAAAGTTTTTTGTTGCCACAAAAACTAAGCAATAAAAGCATAGATTACGATATAATTTCATTTTTAACGCTTGAGGGTAAAGTGTCCTCTAAATATACGATTATCGTTCAATTTAATATAGAACCAATAATCTGATGTTGGCATCGGATTTCCATTATACGTACCATCCCAACCTTCACTATTGTAGAGTAATTGCTTCAGAAGTTTTCCGTAGCGGTCAAAAATATAAATTTCACTACCAGACTGGGCAGGTGTATTTATTCCATATACATGCCAACTATCATTGTACCCGTCACCATTTGGGGTTAGAAAGTTTGGAAAACCAATTACTGAGATTATTTCATTAGTAATTCCACAATTATTTTTGTCTCTAACGAATACGGTATGGAAACCAGCTATTACATTAAAAAATGTATTACTATCTTGATAGGGACCGAGTTCATCGTCTATAGCATATTCGTAATCGCCTTCACCTGATACAATAACAGTAACAGTATTGTTTGAACTCACATCACTTATTTCTATAGCATCAATAGTTGCAATATTAGAATTTACAATTGTGACGCTTTTTGTTTGTGAACAATTGTTTGAGTTAGTTACGGTAACTGTGTAAGTACCACCTTGACTTATTTGAATTTGCTCAGTTGTTTGCCCACTAGACCATTGATATGAGTAATCCGCTGGGTTACCAATAATTCCACTATCTATAAACACAGGATCTGAGTTTGAATCTATACAAAAAAATGTTTCATCTCCCTGATTAAGTTGTGGTAGAGAATAGATGTTTAGTGACAATTCATTAACTCCAAAGCACTGATTGTTATTTTCTATACGAGCAAAAATTGTTTGGTTATATGCAATAGAGTTAGTAAATACTTCACCAATGGAATTTTGTTCTAATAGAGCATCTTGGTATGTTTCATAATATTCCAAATTGTAGTCTTCAGGGAGACCAGACAAAATTGTTTGAGTTGCATCATTTAAATTAAACGTTTTAAATCCATCTTCAGTTCCATCATCATCACAACTAAAAAGATTGGCATCTTGTCCAGAAGTTAAACTCACTTCTAAAGTTAATTCTGAAATATTATAACATCCAGTAATATCATTAATAACCTGCGCGTATAGTAATTGTGGATTAGTTTCATTCACGAACACATTTGTAGAAAGTTCATTTACTGAATTTTCAGCATCATTCAGACTTAAAAAAAACTTAGTGCTAGTATTAGCAATTCCATTAATTAAATTCTCATTGGCTTCTTCAAGATTAAATATTGTTAACCCATCGTTAACTCCATCTTCATCACATTGTATAAGATTGATATCTAAGGCAATTGGCTTAGGATTAACATTAACTGTGAATTGATTTGTGTCGAAACAATCAGTTTTAAGTGTATTTTCAATGCGAGTGTAAACTGAATAATTAAAAGGGTTAGTGTTATAATATGGTGAAGCTATTGGATTTATATTAGCTTCAGCTTCAGCTAGAGAAAGGTGATAAGATACAATGAAAAGATTGCTATTTTGATTTCCTAACACGTCATTATCAAAATCGTTTAGTACTATTGATTTTTGTCCATTTGTATCATCACCATCATTGTTATCATCACAAGTATCAATAGTACCTGTATTATTTGCAGTTGGAGTATTAAAAACAGTTAAGTTGAAACTATTAGTATCATAACAATTTGTGTTAATATTATTTTCAATCCTAACAAAAATATTTTCAGTTGTATTGTTGTTTGTATAGGGAAGACTCAATGGACTTGTGTTATTTTCAGCATCTGAGATGGTTGAATGAAAAGATAAGGTAAAATCAGCTGGATTTTGGTTTCCAAGAATTTGTGCCTGACTTTGAATAAAATCAAACGATACAATACCACTTTGGTCAATATCACATATTTCTAAGTCAATCGCAGGGTTAGCAACTGGATTCACACTAACGGTAATTGTTTCAGAAAATATATTTATTTCAGAGCCAGATGTTATTTCAGCAGTAACTGTATATGTTCCCGGATTTGAGTATGAATATATTGGATTAATTTCAGTTGATATTCCTGTTGCCAATCCATCTCCAAAATCCCATATAATTTCATCAAACTCTTGTGAACTATTAATATTAAATTGAGTAGGCTCTCCAAAACAATTGTTTTCAAACACAATAGAAGCAAGAAAAAATGATTGTATGAAAGGAGGAAGTCCTATAACTGAAGATGTGCCAGAAACTAAAGCCATTGCTCCACTTGTGTAGTCACATAATATTCCGAGTTCATCAGGTGAGTTTATAACATCCAATGCAGTTGGGTTCCCAGTATTGGCAGCATAAATTTTACCATCAGGACCAAGCTGTAAAGCGCCAACAAAATTAAAGTCTGTAAAAACTGTTGATAAAGTCAATGAAGGATCATTAGCCTCGAGGTCAAATTGTATTACAGAATTGTTACTTGATACATATAATTTTGTTGATTCTGGTGAGAATTCAACACCATAAGGACCTGAATTAGGATAAATATTAATGGGATTTGAAATTAAACCTGTTTCATTGTCAAAGTCATATATCCATACACTTCCAGTATTATTTGAGTTTTGACCTTCACTATTACCGTTTTGTCTATGACAAACAGCAATTTTACTCCCGTCTGGTGATGCTTTCATGTATCCAATACCATTTCGTCTATATCCTTGTTCAGATATAAATGGAGTTGTAGTTGTTACTATTGGAGTCGTATTAACTCCAGAAGATTCAATTCTAAATGCGTAAAATTTATCAATGAAATGAGTGAGTACCCAATAGGATTGCCCATCGTTATGCTCAACAGCTGTAATTTTTTCAGAGCATTTATAACTTTCTTGACTTTCAATATTTGGATTATAAGTCAGTAATTGTATATTTTTTTCAGCAGTAACGGCGTCTCCGTCTCCAGAGTTTAAAGTTAAATCAATTAAAGTATAGGCAATACCATTATTAAAACCATCATCTGCGTTTGGTATTGATCCTCCGCTGTCATAAGATCCCAAAACGTTTCCTTGTATATCTGCTGGTCCTTGATTTGGGAACGCCCAAGCATTTTGGTGATGTGGTTCATCAACAGTAAAAACATAATACTGATCGGAGTTACCTGGCTTTGGAATTATTAGTCCTGAAGATGTACTTGAGGGATCTCCTAAAAGACCAGTCCCAGCATTGTAATTAGCATTTGGCATTGCTATATGATTTTTATCCCAAACATTTCTTCCGTCAGTATAAAAAAGCAAGTTTCCATTAAAGTCTGATATCGATGAGCACCCTTCACTTGTGTTTATTGTTGAGCTAGCAGCATTTGTACTTATAACAGTGCCATTACTTACGTCAAAAATTAGACCTGCTCCATTACCAAAATACCAATGGGAAGCTTCGGCTTGAGAAAAACCTAGCGCTGAGATTGAAATAAAAAGGAAAATGTGTCTCAATTATAAAACTTAAGAAATCAAAACTAAGCAAAATATCAATTAAAATTTAGCTATTAACAAAAATTTAGTCGTGTGATAATTTTCAGAAAAATTGTTATAAATCTCTTTTTTTAATAATTTGATAAGACAAAATAATAAAAAGAGTTATCCAAAAAATAACAATAATGATTTTAGTAAAATTTAAATTATAATCATAATTTGATGGCAAGCTAGTTGGGAATTTAGACATGGCTAATCTTGTGAATGGTTCTTTTATTAAGTTTGACATTGATGTAAGTGGTAAAAAGTTTTGAATTTCTGTTGCTATTTCTATATTACTTTTCCATGTAATGATACCAAATACGACCCATTCTAAAATATAGTCTATTAGTAAAAAAGCTAAGGCAAAAGCTGAACGCTTAGCCAAAACACCAAGGAATAAGCAAAATGAAAAAAATCCTACTAATTTGATAAAGTAAGCAGGTATGAACTCAATTTCTTTAATAAAACTATCAAATTCACCGGCGTTTGAGTAAATAAATCCCAAAACTAATGAAATAAAAAAAATAATTAGTGTTGATATTAGAGAGAAAAAAACAATGGTATTAAATTTTGATTGAACAAATTCCTTCTTACTAAGGCCATCAATAAGATTTTGTTTTAGTGTTTTGTTGCTATATTCATTTCCAATCATTGATACAACAACGATAGCAAAGAAGAACTTGAATAATGCTGAAAAATAAGTTGTGATATGCCAAATAATAGGGAAGTTAAAAACACCAAGCTCTCCTAATTCAAGTGTAAATAACCCTAGTATGTCAATTTTTATAGATGATAAAACTATTACAAATAGAGGTAAAATAAAGGATATAAAAATCAATATTTTACTAGTTTTATTAAGTAGTAGTTTTTGAAGTTCTATTTGTAATAAACGTATCATTTTTTCTTTGTTAGTTTAAGGAATTGTTCTTCCAGACTTTCCTTTCGCTTAATAAAATGTGTTAGTATAATTTTTTTATCAAATAATTCCTTAATAAGTTCTTCAGAATCCACGTTTTCATTTATATATACCTTTATAAGCTTCTTATGATGATTAAAACTTGTTATTTTTGGGTGAGATTTGATAAAATCTACCAATTCTTTATGTTGGTTACTTTTCATTTCAAAAAATCCTAAGCTTGATGCCATTTCTGTAACCTTTCCTGAATAGAGTTTCTTTCCTTTACTTAAAACAAGCACATGAGAACATATCTTTTCAACTTCGTCTAATAAATGTGAGGCTAAAAGTATAGTAGTTCCACTTTTAGCAATTGTAGTAATTATTTCTCTTATTTGATGTATTCCTTGAGGATCCAATCCGTTAGTTGGTTCGTCTAAAATTAAAATTTCAGGGTCATTTAGTAAAGCTGAAGCAATTGCCAAACGTTGTTTCATTCCAAGGGAGAAATTTTTAAAAAGTCTGTCTTTGTGTTCAAGAAGCCCCACTTTTGTTAATACATTTTCAATTGCTATAATTGATACTCCTTTAATTTTACAAACTAGTTTTAGGTTTTGGTAAGCGGACATATATGGGTAAAAATTTGGATGCTCAATAATAGCACCAACTTTTTTCAGTTTTTCATGGTTTGATATAATTTTATTAAACCAAGAATAGCTACCTGAAGTTTTATTTACAACATTTAATATAATTCCTAAAGTTGTAGACTTACCACTTCCATTGGGCCCAAGAATTCCGTATATATTTCCTTTTTTTATTTCAAAACAAAGATTGTTGACTGCTTTAACTGAGCCATATGATTTTGAAATATTATTTAGTTTAAGTACGCTTTCCAATTTCTAAAGTATAAATAGTTTTAATCAAATCAAATAAAAAAATATGAAGTTATATTCAATTTAAATTCCAAGATTCATCATAATCGTTTGAGAATTCATCTCCATTTTCTTGCTCTCCAAAAGAGCTATCACTTTCAAATTGTCTTTCAGGAGGATCATTTGGTACTTGGCCACAAACAAATAAAAGATTAGGGTAATCAGTGCCTTGTGCTTCCTCAACAATCTCTCCTAATTCAATTAAGAATGTCCACATGTTTAAAAAGTCATACACATAAATCAGTCTTGTATTTTTATCATCAACTATATCTTCTAAAATTGTTTCATTCATCTTTTTTGTATTACTAGAATCCTCCATTTCGAATAAAGCGATTTCTTGACCTTGTTCCCATTGTTTATTGCTGACATAGAATGATGCCATTTCACTACCATCAAATCCAAAACATTGTGTAACAACATTGTGTAGATCCTCAAAAGTATCTGTTTTTCGGATTTCTATATCTCTAAATATATCATCTTTTTGATGATGGTCTAAAATTGCTCTGAATCTGTAAATCATTTTATTTTTAATTATATTTTTTGTTGAATTAGTTTTTTTGTGTGTGATAATTCAAGTAAAATGTATATTTGAATTCCAAATAAAACAGATGCTATCACAAGATGTAAAGGTTGACTTAAAATTGGAAACTCAAAATAGTACATTAAAATTCCTGTAATTATTTCTAGAATTATGCATGCCATTGCAAAATTTATTTTTTTAAAACCTAGACTTAATTTTTTATTAGTGTAATATAGATAACTATTTGTAAGAAGCACTAAAATAGATGTAGATCTGTGAATGTAAAAATTTATTTCCGGTTTTGATAACCAAAGCTCTTTTGTGTATCCAATTAATTTAATTTGTTCATCGACATACTGTCTAACTTGTGTTCCTAATATAATCTGAATTAATGTTACGATTAAACTAACAATTAGAATACGATAAAAATATGAATTGTATACTTGTGTTTTAAATGATGTTTTGGAAATGAAAATTAAATACAATATGAAAAAGACAATTACTAAAGCCATCATCATGTGTAATGATATTTTGTAAGGAGCTAAATTAGAATCAACAACGGTTTTCCCTAGCCAAGCTTGAAAGCCCATACCACATAGCATAAGTAAGGATATAGTTGTTATCCAAACATTTTCCTTAAAGAACCACAATGATAAAACTGCTAATATCAAAATTGGGATTCCAGATAATGCTCCAATTAAACGATTTAGAAACTCAACCCAAGTATGGAGGGGATCATAAGTTACATAATCGTGAACGCTAAATACATCCCATTGTTCATCATTAAAATTATCACTTACAAAGTCTTCCTTTGCAACTAAAAATTTCTCACTATCCATTAAAATCATCATTCCTTTTTTGTAACTCTGATTTGACTTAAAAATGAGTTGATTATGTTCTGTAGGAGGTATGAAGTATCCAAAGCATTTGGGCCAATCCGGGCACCCCATCCCAGAGCCTGTCATTCGAACAAGTGCGCCAGCAATAATGACTAAGTAAATCATCAATAGAGCAACTTTTGAAAGTTGCCTAAAATATCTCTTCATATATTATTTTTTAGTCCCAATTCTATTCCCTTTTTAATCATAAGAGCATGGGCTTGTTTTGACTCGTTTGGTATATGGCCTTCAAGAATTGATTCTTTAATATATTCTTTAATGATTCCAATTTCACGACAGGGTTTTAGTTGAAATGCTTTCATGATTTCTTGACCAGTGACTGGAGGTTGGAAGTTTCTAACTCGATCCCTTTCTTCAACCTCAATTATTTTTTTACGGACAATTTTAAAGTTATTGTGGTAAGATTTGAATTTTTTTTGGTTTTTTGTAGTAATATCTGCTTCACACAAGGTCATTAAATCTTCTATATGATTCCCAGCATCAAAAACCAATCGCCTTACGGCTGAATCTGTAATATTATTTGCTGATATTGCAATCGGCCTTGAACTCATGAAAACTAGTTTTTGGATATATTTCATTTTATCATTTAAAGGTAATTTTAATCTTTTAAATAATTGATATACCATTTTTGATCCCTTTAACTCATGACCATGGAATGTCCATCCAGACTTTTTATTAAATTTTTTTGTAGGAGCTTTACCTATATCATGTAAAAGTGCGGTCCATCTTAACCATAAATCATCAGTTTTTTTACAAATATTATCTAAAACTTCAAGAGTGTGATAGAAATTATCTTTGTGACTATGCCCGTCAAGCTCGTCAATACCTTTTAAATCATTTAGTTCAGGTAAAATAATTTTCAATAGTCCTGTTTGGTACAGTATGTTAAATCCTATCGATGGAGTATTACTATTTAATATTTTGTTTAGTTCAACTGAAATTCGTTCATTCGATACTATTTTAATCCGATTGTTGTTTTTAAGGATAGCACTAAATGAACTTTTATCAATCTTAAAGTTTAATTGTGTTGCAAATCTAATTGCACGTAACATCCTTAGCGGGTCATCAATAAAGGTCTTATTTGGGTCTAATGGTGTAATAATTCTTCTTTCTTTTAAATCCTTAATTCCATTAAAAGGATCTAAAAGAATACCGAAATTATTTTTATTTAAACTGATTGCCATAGCATTAATTGTAAAATCTCTTCTTTTTTGGTCATCTACAATTGTTCCTTTGGACACTTGTGGGTTTCTACTTTGTTTAATGTATGATTCTTTACGTGCCCCTACAAATTCTACTTGAATTCCTTCAAATTTTAGCATTGCAGTTCCATATGTTTTAAAAACATTTACTTTTGGATTATTTGGTAGAGCTTTTGAAACAATTTCAGCCAGTTTAATACCATTTCCAATGGCTACAATATCAATGTCTTTACTAGGTGGACGTTTTAAAATATAATCTCTAACATAACCTCCTACGACATAACTATGTAATCCAAGAGTTTCCGCACATTTGGAGATAATTTTAAAAATAGGGTTTTTTAATGCCTGCTCAATATGCATGGAATAAATATTTATTTTTGGGCTTTTTAAGGTCGGACAACTTTAACTTTCCCATTATTGCTTAATTTGATAATTGAAGACGGGGTTAATGTTTTCCGATTACGATTCAAATTTACAACATAGTCTACACCTTTTAAAATCTCTTTTTCAATTTCTTTAAAAGTTATTGGAGTTGGTTTTCCCGAAGTATTGGCTGATGTTGAAACTATTGGTTTATTCAAAGTTTGAATTAAGTTTTGGCAAAACTTGTTTTTCACAATTCTAAATGCAAGAGTATTTTCTTCAGAAATTAAATTTTCAGCAATATGTTTAGGTTTTTCATAAATTATAGTGGTTGGTTTTTGGCTATATTTTAAGATATCTTCAGCAGCATCAGGAATATATTCTACATACTGTTTTAGCATATTTATATCATTAACCAGACAAATCATTGCCTTTGATTTGTTACGTTTCTTTATTTTAAAAATTTTTTGAACGGCATTATAGTTTGTAGCATCACAACCAATACCCCAGACTGTATCAGTAGGATAAACAATAACTCCTCCCTTTTTAAGAGTTTTTATAGTATTGTTGATTTCAATAGAACTCATATTTATGTTACAAGTTTGTTAGCAAAGTTACGCTATTTTAAAAAAGACAAAAATATTATAAGTTCATTAAGAGTTGATTTAATTATCATTCCAATGTTGTCTAAGCTTATAATATTTTAAATATGTTCCATTGAAAGTTTGCTTGCATATGCGCCACCCATTTTTACCGTCCAGAAACCCTAACCTTAAAATGTAAGCTTTGAAAAAGGCCCATGTTGGTCTAAATATAATTTTAAATAATGAAGACTTAATTCCTTCGTCGTAGTATGCTTTAGCAGCAATACTAGAAAATGTAATAATTTTCTTTTTATGCTCATCATAATCTTTATAAATCCAATGTAAAAGGTCCCCATTTAGTTTACCACTTTTAGAATTTTTATTTAATACGTAGGTGTCATGTGGATTAATTCCTCTCCATTGGCCATTTCCCTTTTTAAAAAGTCTTAATTTTTTATCTGGATACCAATCTGAGTAATGAATCCAATCACCACAATAATTATTAAGTCTATTAAAATAATATCCGTCATATATCCAGTTAGTCTTTAAAATTTTAATAGAGTTTTTTAAAGTTTCTGAAAGTGCTTCATCACCATCCAAAGATAAAATGTAATCATAATTTGCCTTAGAAACTGCAAAGTTTTTTTGCTCTTTATAACCTAAAAATTCTTGTTCTATAAAATTAACTTTATATTTATTGCATATAGTTTTGGTACTATCTGTAGAAAAAGAATCTATAACTATTATTTCATCAGCAATATCAAGAACCGATTTCAGGCATTTATCAAGGTGTTCTTCTTCATTAAAAGTAATTATAACAGCTGATATTTTAATCATTTTTTCGCTGAGTTTTTATTGTAAATGGTTTGTTAAAGCTTCTTAGAGTAAAGTATTTTAACCGTTTACGAATTTTATATTTTCTAATTATATTAATAGGTTTATTTTTTTTATTTTTTTTGTTATTGTGTAAGTATTTTATCGATGCATCAATTATTCTTTGACTTGATTTTCCATCATTATAAGGGTGAAGTTCATTGATATAACAATTAATATTTTGCAATAAATTACTAGGATATGTTAAAGCTTTTTCAAACGTTTTTTCTATGAATTTTGCTTGGGATATTTGCAGTAAATAATTAAATTTCATAGTGTGATTGTAAGTTACTACTGGTTTTTTTTGCAGTATAAATTCTTGAATTGCTGAGGTCGTATCAGAGAATAAAATATCTGATTTTTTAAAAAGAGGTATTAAGTCTGTTGTGTCGTAATAGTTGAAATTGTTACTTTTTAGACTTTTCCATTTGTTTACAATTCTAACTGGAATTTTTGGATGTAAAACCATTATGAACATATAATTGCCATTATTGACAATTCGCTTAATAGTTTCATAAACTTCTTCGTTGTAAGCTAAACTTAATCTTTTTGTGAAAGTGGATGCAATCATAATAGTTGGTTTGTCATCTATTGACTTTTTTTTAATTGGAAATAATGGGTCAACCTTACTCCACCCAGTTTCAATAACTTCAAAATGATTATTTTTCTTTTGTATTTTTTTAAATCTATTAGTTGTATTTGGGCCTTGAGTACAATAAAGATCAAAAAAACCTCTAATTCTGAAATGTGCAAATTTATTATTTTTTTCAGGCCTTTTATATGCATTAAAACCATGAAATATCTGAACTTTTAGACCAGTAATAAAATCCGCTACTAAATCAGTAGCTGCCAATACAATGTCAGGTCTATAGTCAATTAATTCCTTTACATTTTTGATTACATTTGTTTTATTTGATATAGCTTCTTTGCCCTCTTCAATATCACTAAACCAATTTACTTTATAGCCCCTTGATTTTATTTCTTTTTCAAGAGGAATACCTATAGGCACTGAGTAGCTATATGATATGTAAATTAAAAACTTGTATTGCACAAATCGAAAATACTAAAAATGTTTTTAGAATTTAATAATAGTTAAAAATATATAATTACTAATTGCTAATAATTTTTTTGTAAAAAAAAATTAAAAAGTTGTAATTTTCACAAATGATAAAAACTATTTCTTCAAATTACCAAGAGCTAGAAAAAAATATTGATTCTGTCATTTTAAATTTTGATAAAATTGGAGATGAATTTGGTAAATTTTCAAGAAATAAAATTAAGTTATTTAGTTTTGGAGAAACTAAACTTAATGTAAAATCATTTAAAGTTCCAATGTTAATAAATCGAATTATCTATGGAACATTTAGAAAAAGTAAAGCTCGCCGTTCTTTTGAGTTTGCTAAGCGGCTTATTACTTTGGGGATAAAATCTCCAGAACCAATAGCATATTATGAGAATTCAAATTATGGTTTTTTTGGTAAAAGCTATTATGTCAGCGAACATTTAAATTGTGATTTAACTTTCAGAGAATTAACTAAAGATTTAAATTACCCAGATCATGAAATTATTCTAAGAGCGTTTACCAGATTCACATTTCAGTTACACCAACAAGGAGTAAATTTTTTAGATCATTCACCTGGAAACACTTTAATTGTTAAAAAAGGGCTTGATTATGATTTTTATCTTGTTGATCTAAATCGAATGGAGTTTATGGAAATGAACTTTAAATCTAGAATTAAAAACTTCTCTAAGCTTACATCAGATAATCATATTGTAGGCATAATGAGTGATGAATACTCCAAATGTTCAAATGAATCTTTTGAAGATGTGTATAACTTAATGTGGAAATACACATGTGATTTTCAGTACAAGTTTAATCGAAAAAAAAGAATAAAGAAGTTATTATTTTTTTGGAAGTGATAATTGTATTCTTTTTATTTTAACTTACTTTCAAGCCATTTTTTAAAAAATTTCAGAGTTTTTGGTGGCGATTTGTCTAAACTTTGTAGTCCTAGGAACATTTTTTTCTTAGAACTCAATTTTAGTTTGAGTTTATACCAAAATAATGGTTTTTTATATGATCTGAAGTATATTAATTTTAAATCTTTTTCTAATACACAGCTATTATTTTTAATTTCAATATGATTTGCTAATCCTTGTGGAGTAAATTGTTTACTACTTCGAAACTTATACTTAATATTCTCCAAGAATAAACGATTATTAGTGTTAAAAAAAACTTCAAAAGTTGATTTCCTCAGCGGGTGCGGGGTGTGTTTAAAATTATAGTATTTTTCAAAACCAACAATTGATGCTGCTTTTTGTTGTGCAAATTTATGTCCAATTCTAAGTTTTTTAAATCTTTTATAAATTATATCTTTATCAAATTTCAGCCATTTACCTCTTAACACTGGTAGTCCAGCTCTAAAAAAATCCTCAATTTTTGTATGTCTAATAAGAAAAAAGTCGTCATTTAAATATATGAAATGCTCTGATAGACCTGGTATCCTATACATGCAAGTTTCAATAGATCTACAATTAAACGTTGGTAAATATTCTTGATATCCTTCAAATATTTTTTTATGATCAACTAAGAATATCTTATTGTATTTATCTTTGTTTTTTTTATTTATGAAATCTGGTTTTTGATTATCAGTTATAAGGTAAATTTTCCTTAAAAAAGGAGCAAATTTTAGTAGTGAGTCAATAGTGTATTTAATTTCATTTACTTGGTCATACCGTGTTCTAAATGCTTTATTTTTTACTAAATTTTTATTCTTGACAAATTTTAAAATTTTATCCTGATGTTTTTTATCATTACCATTAACCCATAGTATAACAGCATCTATTTTTGGTTTTTGGCTTAAATTGGTATTCATTGGCTATGATGTAGTTATAAATCTTTGACCATCTTGTAATTTAGGTAATTTAATTAAATCACCTATAATTTTATTGTATTCATCTGGGATTAAATCTTTTCTTCCATCTGAGGGATAAAAAGTCATCTCTCCAAAAATAGATTCTCCTTTAATAGAGTAAAAATCTACTCTCACAAAAGGTAAATTATCCGCTAGAATTTCAGACAATCTAATCATTTCCTCTAAGTTGCCTGGTTTTTCAACTTTCTTAGTTATACTTTTATTTTTTTTGACGTACCTAAATGCAAGTGGATTAAAGTTGAAATCATAAAACCCTCTTTTATGATTATCAGCTCTATCTAGATGTACTTCCAGAAATTTTGCTGTACCGTTAAAGCAGTAAAATTTATAATCTATAAGAGACGATTGTTCGGCATTATTAAGATATTTTTCAGCAATCAGTCTAGGCTCAACATCTTTGTATGCCCACTCCTGACCAGTTCTATAATATTGATTAATATTTAACCATTTATGAAATTGTTTTGTTGCTGATTTTACATCAATAAATTTCTTGTCCCTAACAATCAAATTGTGACTACTTGTATGAGTAGCTTTTATTACAAATTGATTTGGTAATGTTTCAAAAGGGATTTCATTTGGGTTTTTATATATTCCATAAATATCATTAAGGTACTTTGAGCCAATTTTCATTTCAACGTACTTTCTAACTTCAAACTTATCTACTAATTGATTTAAAATCTTTGGATGGTAATATAACTTAAGCCATTGAATTTTTTCATTAAACTCGATAGGATTTTCTAAGTTTAATTTTTTTTGAGTATAATTTTCGAAAAGAATATGTGCATATATTTTTGGGGGTAGAAAACGCATTTCTTTCAAAATTCTTAGCATTTTTTTTCTCAGTATATATAACATATTTTAAAAGTTTATAATCAGAAAAAACTTATTCTAAACCGCTACATTATGTGTTCTTAAGGCATCGTTCAAAGAGGTTTTTTTATTCGTACTCTCTTTGCGCTTTCCAATAATTAAAGCACATGGGACATTAAAATCCCCAGCAGGAAATGTTTTAGTGTAACTTCCTGGAATTACTACAGAACGAGGCGGTATAACGCCTTTCAATTCTTCTGGTTCAGTACCAGTAACATCTATGATTTTTGTTGACCCCGTAAGTACAACATTTGCTCCCAAAACAGCCTCTTTTTCTACACGAACCCCTTCAACTACTATACAGCGAGAGCCAACAAAGGCGTCATCTTCAATTATAACTGGTGCGGCTTGTAGGGGTTCTAAAACCCCACCAATTCCCACGCCACCGGAAAGATGTACATTTTTACCAATTTGTGCGCAACTACCTACGGTTGCCCACGTATCAACCATGGTGCCTTCGCCGACATAGGCTCCGATATTTACATAACTGGGCATTAGAATGGTTCCATTGGAAATGTACGCTCCATGGCGGGCGACCGCATGCGGAACTACGCGAATACCTTTGGCTTTATAATCTTTTTTTAATGGAATTTTATCGTGAAATTCAAAAGGACCAACCTCAATAGTTTCCATCGTTTGAATCGGAAAATAGAGCACTACGGCTTTTTTTATCCATTCATTCACCTGCCAAGCATCGGCTTTAGGCTCTGCAACACGAAGGCTTCCTTCGTCTAAAAGTACAATAATGCTTCTAATGGCTGCTTGCGTTTCTTTTTCTTTGAGCAAAGCTCTGTTTTCCCAAGCAGCTTCAATGGTTTGTTTTAGTGAATTCATAATCAAGTAAATTGTAAACAAATATAAGTTTTATTCAAAAAAGTGTCAGAAGTTTATCTCAGTTTTTGAAAATTAATTATTTATTCGGTTTCTATATTTTTGAAATCGTATTTTAGCAACATGGGAAGAATTTTAGCATTGGATTATGGGAAAAAAAGAACGGGTATTGCAGTCACAGATCCGCTCCAAATCATCGCGTCTGGTTTGAATACTGTTGAAACACATTCTTTATTAGATTTTTTAAAATCCTATTGTTCGAAAGAAGTTGTTGATAGGTTTGTTGTAGGCTTACCCAAACAAATGAATAATTTACCCTCAGAAAGTGAACAAATCATTAAACCATTTCTTAAAAGATTAAATAACGCTTTTCCGAAGATCCCTATTGCACGAGAAGACGAACGCTTTACTTCTAAAATGGCATTTCAGTCCATGATTGACTCTGGAATTAAAAAAAAACAGCGGCAAAACAAAGCTATGGTCGACGAAATAAGCGCCACTTTAATTCTTCAATCCTACCTAAACCGTAAATAATTTACATTCCATTATTTTTTCAAAATAGAGAATTGTATTTTTGATCTATAAATAAATGACAAATGATACTTCCTATTGTTGCTTTTGGAGACCCTGTTTTGAAGAAGAAAGCAGCTGTGATTTCTTCAGATTATAAGGACTTAAAAAAACTTATAGTTAATATGTATGAAACAATGTATGGAGCCCATGGAGTAGGATTAGCAGCCCCACAAGTTGGGTTATCTATTCGTCTTTTTTTGGTTGATGCTGCCCCTTTTTCAGAAGATGAATCTTTGTCTGTGTCCGAAGTAAAAGCATTAAAAAACTTTAAGAAAACATTTATAAACCCTGAAATTATTGAAGAGACAGGAGAGGAGTGGAATTTTAATGAAGGCTGTTTAAGCATTCCAAATATTCGCGAAGAAGTGTCTAGGAAACCAAAAATTAAAATCCGCTACCAAGATGAGAACTTTATAACTTACACTGAAATATTTGATGGATTAATTGCACGCGTGATACAGCATGAATATGATCATATTCAAGGAGTTCTATTTACAGACAAAGTTTCAAGTTTTAAAAAGCGTTTGCTTAGAGGTAAATTGAGTTCCATATCAAAGGGAAAAATTGATGTAAACTATAAAATGCGTTTTCCGAAAATCTCTAAAAAAAGAGTTTAAAAACACCCTATGAGTTTAGAAAAAATATTGGCAATTTCAAAAAAACCAGGATTGTATAAATTAATCAATCAAAGCCGAGGCGGTTATGTTGTAGAATCTATCATAGACAGCAAAAAGCGTTTCGTAATAATAGATAAAAGCTTGAGTTTGTTAAGTGAAATATCCATTTACACCCTTGAAGATGAGCTACCTTTATTGGAAGTTTTTAAAAAGATTTTCATTAAAGAGCAAGGCAAGGCAACTACAGTAAGTCCAAAATCCTCCAAAGAAGACTTAGAGTCTTATTTTTTTTCGGTTTTACCAAACTTTGATGAAGAACGTGTTTATTCAAGTGATATTAAAAAAATTTTGTCTTGGTACAATCTGCTATTGAATGACGGCTTTGATTTTAAACAGCCAGTTACAAATTCTAAGAATCAATAGTTCTAAGTAACAAATTTATAATGTTTATATGTGGTGCGCTTACACAAAAGAATTTAGATATAATTGGCACTTAGCAGCCCCTGTGATTTTGGGAATGTTAGGGCATGTTCTTGTAGGTCTTGTAGACAATATTATGGTAGGGCAGTTGGGCGCAGCAGAGTTGGCTGCAGTATCCCTTGGGAATAGTTTTTTCTTTGTGGCTATGGCGCTTGGTATTGGATTTTCTACAGCAATCACTCCTTTGGTGGCAGAATCACATTCTGAGCAAAAATTTGACATTGGCAAATCCGCTTTAAAGCATGGTCTTCTACTTTGCTCTACCATTGCTATGGTACTTTTTGTATTGATTTTACTTGCAAAGCCCTTAATGTACAGTATGAACCAACCTGAGGAAGTGATTATGCTTGCACTTCCTTATCTTGATGTCATCGCTGTTTCATTAATTCCACTTATTATTTTCCAGGCTCTGAAACAATTTAGTGATGGTTTATCGCTCACAAGATATCCCATGTATGTGACAATTATCGCTAATATCATCAATGTTTTTTTTAATTATGTATTGATTTTTGGAAAATGGGGTTTTCCAAAAATGGGTGTTGTTGGAGCTGGTATCGGGACCCTTATTTCACGTTTTGTTATGCTCTTGTTAATGTGGTTTTTCTTAAAAAACCTGGAAAAAACAAAAGCCTATTTAATAGAGCTCAAACTCACGTTTGTAGAAAATTCTATGCTTAAAAAAATTATAAGTTTAGGTTTGCCCAGCGCATTGCAAATGTTTTTTGAAATTGGAGTCTTTACAGCGGCTATTTGGCTTAGTGGAACATTAGGTAAAAATTCTCAGGCTGCCAATCAAATTGCATTAAATCTGTCCTCAATGACCTATATGATTGCCGTTGGGCTCGGAGTTGCAGCGACTATTCGAGTTGGTAATCAAAAAGGACTAAAACGTCCTATTGAATTACGAAGGATTGCAAAATCAATTTTTCTAATGGGTCTTATCTTTGCAGCTGTATTTGCTGCACTATTTATTGCTTTTCACGAGGTATTACCTAATTTTTATTTGGACGTCGAAGACCTTAATAACCTAAAGGACAATAAAGAAGTCGTTGTCATCGCATCCCGACTGCTTATTATTGCTGCTTTATTTCAAATTAGTGATAGCACTCAAGTTGTATTCTTAGGGGCGCTAAGAGGTCTTCAGGATGTTATAATACCTACATTAATAACATTTTTTTCCTATTGGATTGTAGGTTTCCCTTTATGCTATTATCTTGGTAGTGAGGCTATGTATGGAAGTACAGGGATTTGGATGGGTTTACTGGCAGGGCTTACGGCTTCTTCAATTTTTTTATATCTGCGATTTGATTATCTTTCAAAACAATTTATCATTAAAAATAAAACCCTATGACATTGCCAAAATTTATTTTAGGAGATCACTCAGACTTTCCCAGCGCTATATTTGTTATCCATACAGAATTTCCCAGATTCATCATAAATCTTGAAACTGATGAAATTGAATGGTTCGAAGATTTTGACCAACAAGATGAAAAAGAATTGAAGTCTGAGGCAGAAAATGCGATTATCCAGGCTTCTGTTTTTTACGATTCAGAAGTTGTGAAATATGAAAAAGAATAAAAATAATGCTTGATTATATTTTAGAATTTGACCGTGAGTTATTACTTTATCTAAATAATTTAGGCCAGGAGCCCTGGGATAAATTTTGGTTCACTGTTACCAACAAATGGTCTTCCATTCCACTCTATGTTTTATTGTTATTTTTAATGGCTAAAGGTCTTTGCAAAAAAGGGGTAGTGTTGCTGGTGTTGTGCCTGGCCGCTATGATTAGCTTTACCGATCAAGTCACCAATCTTTTTAAAGATGGTTTCGAGCGTTTAAGACCTTGTGCACAAGAAGGGGTTGTAGAGTTTTTAAGATTGGGTGATTGTAATGGTTTTGGATTTTTTTCTGGACACTCCTCAAATTCCATGGCAGCGGCTGTTTTCACCATTTTAATGTTGAAATCAAAATATAGAAAGTTCATTTTTTTAATGATTCCTTGGAGTTTAATGGTAGGCTACAGCCGAATTTACATTGGAAAACACTATCCGTTAGATGTTGTTTGTGGCTTGGTTTTTGGTGTCATTTCTGGCTATTTATTTTATGTTTTTTTTAGTAAATTAAAAACTAGATTTATCAATTTATAGTAGTATTTTTAAATCAAAAGTAGCTTCGAATTTTTGATTTTTAAATCATTAAATTTAACAAATGTCTTTATCAGATTTTTTAAAATACACTGTTGGGAAAAGTGTTATTCTAATGGCAACTGAAATTGAGTTTAGTTCTTACATACCAATCGATTTATCATATTCTAACGTAGCGCTTGAAAGCATCGATTTAAAAACTTCCGAATCATTTTCAAGTTTTATCAATCATTTTCTGAAAAGTCATTCCAAAATAATCGCCTATGGCGGTTATATGGAAAAAAGATTGATTTACAATCGCAGTATTCACTTTCAAAATGAATCTTTAGAACACCAACGAAACATTCACTTAGGATTGGACTTGTGGTGCGCTGAAAAAACTCCTGTATTAGCTGCATTTGATGGGATTGTTCACAGCTTCAGGAATAACATTGCTTTTGGAGACTATGGACCGACTCTGATTTTGAAACACCACTTGAAAGACTTTATATTTTTCACATTGTATGGTCATTTATCATTGGACTCCATTGAAGACTTCTACATAGGGCAAAAGATTCAATCTGGTACTATTGTTGGGCGTTTAGGTGGTCCTTTTGTAAACGGAGACTATCCGCCGCATTTACATTTTCAAATTATAGAAGATTTACAAGGAAATTTTGGTGATTATCCCGGAGTTTGTAATGCCAATGAAGTTGATTTTTATAAAGATAATTGTCCTGACCCCAATTTTATATTGAAGTTGCAATAATTTTTTATTCTCTTGTAAGAACCCATTCTCCTTTTTGAATCAGTGGTAAAGCTTGTTTATACTTCATTGTTTTACTCGAACCACTCATAACATTTTTTATAGTTACTTTATCGTTGCGACCGATTTTAGGTTGTTCACGAACAATAGTTTCCACAACTTGAGGCGCCCTTTGTCTGTTTCCAGTAGCTCTTGATTGGGCGGCACGTTCATCCATGTTTGGAATGACATCTTTTGTAGTTTTAACTTTTTCTCTTCCTCTTGTTTTTGCTTCTTGAATAGTATTTGCAGTTTCTTGTGGAATTTCTCCTTTGAACAAGAAAGAAATAACATCTTTGTTGACTTGGTCAATCATTTTCTTAAACAATTCAAACGATTCAAATTTATAAATCAAAAGTGGGTCTTTTTGTTCGTGAACCGCTAGCTGAACCGATTGTTTGAGCTCATCCATTTTTCTCAAATGTGTTTTCCATGCATCGTCAATAATGGCAAGTGAAATATTTTTTTCAAAATCCGTTACTAATTGTTTTCCGTTTGTCTGATAAGATTTTTCAAGATCTGTAACAACTTGAAGGGTTTTATTACCATCTGTAAAAGGCACGACAATTCTTTTAAACTTATTCCCTTGATTTTCGTAAACATTTTTAATGACGGGATATGCTAGGTCTGCATTGCGTTCCATTTTAGACTCGTAATGCGCAAAAGCTTCTTTGTAAATAATTTTAGCGAGTTCTTGCTCCGTTTTGTCTTCAAA
>NZZM01000005.1 GCA_002698705.1 Formosa sp.
TGCGATATGAGAAACATTTCTGTATTTAGCTTTAAACTCAGAAATTAATTTTGAGGTGCTAGGGCTGGCATATGTTTGTGTTAACAAAACAATCGCTTTGTTTTGCGATTGAACCATTTCTAACTTTTCACCGACTTCTTTATAAAAGTCTTTCCATGAAATATTTTCTCCCTCTTTAAGCGGTCCGGATAAGCGCTGATTGTCATAAAGGTCCAACACAGAAGCTTGCACTCGTGCATTGGTGGTTCCATTTTCACCTGCCAAAGTATTACATTCAATTTTTATAGGACGTCCTTCTCTTGTTTTAATCAAAAGGCTGGCAAAATCGTATCCATTTCCAATGGCAGTGGCGTAGTAATTGGCAACTCCAGGGATGATTTGTTCAGGCTGCACAACATAAGGAATGGATTTTATTACCGGGCCCTCGCAAGCTGCCAAGGAGGCTGCTGCAGTACTAAATCCAACATATTTTAGAAAATCACGGCGTGTCGTTGTAGAGGATTCTAAAGCAATCTTGTCTCCTAAAAATTCATCTACCGGAATTTCTTGAATGAATTCCTTGTGCTTTAGAGAGTTCAAAGCCGCAGATTGGCCAGGACTTATCTCCTCAACATTCTTCCAGTATTTTTTATTTGATGACATATATTAGTTTTTTAATAGTGGCATTTTCCACACTCTAAACCACCCATCTGTGCGGCAGTTAATTTTTCAACCCCATACTTCTTTGAAAGTGCTTCATGTATTTTTTCGTAATACCCATTATCTTCAACTTTAACACTAGTTTCTCTATGGCAATTTATACACCAACCCATAGTCAATGGAGAGTGTTGATACATAATTTCCATTTCTTCAACAGGTCCATGACATGTTTGGCACTCGATTCCTGCTACAGTAACGTGTTGCGAATGGTTAAAATAAGCAAAATCGGGAAGGTTGTGGATACGAATCCATTTCACTGGCTTTGTGTTGCCCGTATATTTTTGTTCTGCATCGTCCCAGCCTACAGCTTTATACAGTTTCTGTATTTCAGCATCATAAAATTCTTTACTGTATTCTTCCGTTGCAGTAGATTCAGCAACTTCATAAATTGATTTATGGCAATTCATACAGACATTTAGTGAAGGAATACCTGAATGTTTACTGACCCTTGCTGAAGAATGGCAGTATTTGCAGTCAATACCATTCTGTCCAGCGTGAATTTTATGTGAATAATGAATGGGTTGAATTGGCTCATATCCCTGATCAACACCAATTTGAGATAGGTATCCATAGACAAAATATGCACTTGATAAAAGAAAGAAAATTGCACACAAAAGCATTAAAAACTGATTTTTGACAAAAGCCTTCCATAAAGAAGGACTTTTGGTTACTTCCCTAATTTCAACTTTATTGGCAACGGCAAATCGACGTAAAGTTTTATTGACCAAGAATAATCCTAAAGCAAGAAGGCTAAATAGTATAGCTAATGCGCTAAGAATTAGAATTTTAGAAAAATCAGAATCTTGAGCTGAAGATTGACTAGAAACTGCAGCTACTGCAGCTACTGCTGGGACAGTCTTATCTTGTGCAGTGTAAGCCAATATGTTAGATATATCTTGGTCAGAAAATTGTGGATAAGCAGTCATAGCTGCTCCATTATACTCGTTGTATATTTTATTGGCATATACATCACCAGATTTAATCAAAGAAGAACTATTACGAATCCAAGCGTTTAACCATGCGCGATCCAAACCTTCATCATCATATAAACGCTTTTCAACGTATCGAAGCGCAGGTCCTGTCATTTTTTTGTCTAATTGGTGGCAAGCAGCACAATTAGCATTAAAAAGTGCTTTTCCTTTTGTTACATCACCGTCTTGAGAATACAAAGAGGTGACAGTGACCGAGGATAAAAGGACTCCTAAAAATAATAAACGCAGCATTTGGTTTTGCATCTGCTTCATATAGATAATTGGGACATTATTATTTTAAAATATTATCTGATAAAAATACCTTCAAAAAAGCATTACAAAAATACGATATAATCATTATTATAAAAATGATAAAACTGGCAAAATACCTAATTTATAAAGATTCTAAATAAGACTTCATTAATTAACAATTTCACTATACTATTTAATATAATAATTTTTTATGTATAGTAAAATTAAGAAGTTAATTATAGTTTATTAAAATAAAATAAAATAAAATAAAAAATTATTAAATAGTATAAAAAGCTTATAAGTATTACCAATTAAAAATTAATCATTTAAATTAGCATTAAATATATTAAAACATGTATTCTATTTTAATCAAAATTCTTTCAATAACAGTCTTGTTCCAAATGCATGTCATAGCTCAGCAAGGGATTGTGAAAGTTAATATTGATGATAATATTTCCCATTTACTAGATATTAAAAAAGAGGTTAATAGTAGCCTTGGGGTTATTAAAATTCAAATTTTTAGTGGCTCAAGAATAAAGGCAGAGGAATTATTACAAAAATTTAAATATGATTTTCCTAAACACTCTGCTAAAATGGTTTACGAATCCCCAAATTATAAAATTTGGTTTGGAGAATTTATAAACCAAATACAAGCGGATCGGGAGCTAAAAATCGTCAGAAAAAAATACAAAGAAGCTTTTTCTTTTAAGCCAAAACCTAGAATTTATTTTTAAGTTTTAAAATTACAGCTTCTTTTTTACAGCAACTTCTTGAAAAGCTTCTAAAATATCACCGATTTTGATATCATTAAAATTCTTAACTTGCATTCCACAATCATAACCTTTAGAAACTTCTTTTGCGTCATCTTTAAAGCGTTTCAATGAATCTAATTCACCTGAATAGGTTACTACCCCATCCCTAATAACTCGTATTTTGGAACTTCTATAAATTTTCCCATTTGTAACCATACATCCTGCGATAGTTCCAATTTTGGAGATTTTAAAAGTTTCTCTTATCTCGGCAGAGCCAGTTATTTCTTCCTTGAAGTCTGGAGATAACATTCCTTCCATTGCGTCTTTTAAATCGTTTATAGCATCGTAAATAATAGAATACATACGAATATCTATTTCTTCTTTTTCTGCTATTTGACGAGCGTTGCCCATTGGTCGGACATTAAAACCTATTATGATTGCATCAGACGCAGATGCTAAAAGTACGTCACTTTCAGTTATGGCACCAACAGCTTTATGGATTATATTGACTTGTATTTCTTCTGTAGAAAGTTTTTGAAATGAATCTGTAAGTGCTTCAACAGAGCCATCTACATCTCCTTTTAGGATAATATTTAGTTCTTTAAATTCCCCTAGAGCAATTCTTCTTCCAATTTCATCTAATGTGATATGACGTTGAGTCCTCACAGATTGTTCGCGTTGCAATTGAGTTCGTTTAGCTGCGATTTGTTTAGCTTCTCGTTCGTCTTTAAAAACATTAAATTTATCACCTGCTTGAGGTGCTCCGTCAAGGCCTAATATTGATATAGGTGTTGACGGGCTTGCTTCGTATACATCGTTACCTCTTTCATCATGCATTGCCTTGACTTTTCCACTGTTTTTACCAGCCAAGACATAATCGCCAATGCGCAGTGTCCCCGCTTGAACTAGTACAGTTGAAACATATCCGCGACCTTTATCCAAAAAGGCCTCTACAATTGTTCCTAAGGCAGATTTTGAAGGATTAGCTTTTAATTCTAATAATTCAGCTTCCAACAATACTTTCTCTAAAAGTTCTTTTACCCCATCACCATTTTTTGCTGAAATATCATGGGATTGAATCTTTCCACCCCAATCTTCAACCATTAGATTCATATTAGCTAGTCCTTCTTTAATTTTATCAGGGTTAGCATTTGGAAGATCAACTTTGTTGATTGCAAATACGATTGGAACTCCGGCAGCTTGAGCATGAGAAATTGCTTCTTTTGTTTGTGGCTTGATGTCGTCATCCGCTGCGATAACGATAATTGCAATGTCAGTTACCTGTGCACCTCTAGCTCGCATTGCTGTAAATGCCTCATGCCCAGGGGTGTCTAAAAACGCAATTTTTTGACCACCTGAAAGTGTAACGCCATAAGCACCAATATGTTGAGTAATACCACCAGATTCACCAGCGATCACATTTTCTTCTCTGATAAAATCCAATAAGGATGTTTTACCATGATCTACATGCCCCATTACAGTTACAATTGGTGCACGTTCAATCAAATCCTCTTCATTGTCTTTAATTTCATCAATAGTCTCATCAATATCAACCGTTACAAAATCAACTGTAAAACCAAATTCTTCGGCAACAATTGTGAGCGTTTCAGCATCCAATCTTTGATTCATAGTTACCATCATACCTAAAGACATACAAGCTGATATAATTTCAGTAACGGAAACATCCATCATTGTTGCAACTTCATTTGCAGTAACAAACTCAGTTACTTTTAAAGTTTTACTCTCAATGGCTTGCTGTTCAAGCTCTTTTTCTGTTTGTTGCCTATGCTGATCGCGCTTATCTCTTCTGTATTTTGCGCCTTTACCTTTAGATGATTTGCCTTGTAATTTCTCTAAAGTTTCTCTAACTTGTTTTTGTACTTCCTCAGCTGTTGGTTCTAGTTTTTGAGTTTGGCCTTTGGATTGATTTTTTAGATTCTTTGCTCGACCTTTTTGTGGAGCATTGCTTCCAACTTTACTAATACGTCGCCGTTTCTTCTTCGAACTTGTTTTTTCAGATTCTTTTGTAGCATCCTTTGTGTCGGGCTTTTTTGGTTTGTTAAATTGTGATAAGTCTATTGTTTCACCTGTTGACTTAGGCCCTGACAATGTAGCATAATTAGTTTCCAATTTTGCAGAAATTGTTGATTCTGATGATTCATTCCCAGCTTTGATTTGATCTTTATCTAAAACATCAGTCTTCTTAGAAGTTTTATCTGCTACAGGTGCTTTTACTTTGGTTAATTCAAGTGGGGGGGTTGTTGAATTTTTATCAGCCAAATCTATTTTACCAATAGTTTTTGGCCCCTTCATATGACTTTTGGCCTTTATAATTGACTTTGACTTTGCTTCTGCTTCAAGTTTTAACTTCTCTTCAAATTCTTTTTCACGTTTAATTCTTAGGTCTTCCTTCTCTTTTTGCTTTGCTGCTCCAAGTTCTTTTGATGCAACTTTTTTACTAGCATCGTTCTGGAATTCTCCTGAAAGTAATTCGTAAATTTCTGATGAAATTTTAGTAGTAGGACGTTTTTCAATTTCAATATTTTTGGATTCTAAAAAATCGATTGCTCGATCAATTGAAATATTCAATTCCCTTAACACTTTACTTAATCTAACGTTATCCGCCATAAATTACTTAATTTATTTCTAGCACGTAATGAACTAGAAAAATCTTTTTTTTAAACAAGGTCTATATATAATTTTTTAATCTTCAAATTCTTCTTTTAAAATTCGAAGAACATCTTCAATTGTTTCTTCTTCTAAATCAGTCCGTTTAACTAGATCTTTTAAGTCTTGCTCCAAAATACTTTTAGCAGTATCAAGTCCTACTTTAGAAAATTCTTCAATAATCCATTTTTCAATTTCATCTGAAAATTCTGAAAGTTCAACATCTTCTTCAACACCCTCTCTAAAAACATCAATTTCATAACCAGTCAAGCGGCCTGCAAGTCTAATATTGTGACCACCTCGTCCAATTGCTTTGCTAACTTCTTCTGGTTTTAGAATCACTTCAACACGCTTAGTGTCTTCATCTATTTTTACGGAAGTTACACGGGCTGGACTTAATGCTCTTGTTATGTAAAGCTGTAAATTATTTGTATAGTTAATTACATCAATATTTTCATTGCCCAATTCACGAACAATTCCATGAATTCTTGAGCCTTTCATTCCAACACAAGCCCCAACAGGATCTATTCTATCATCATAAGAATCTACGGCAACTTTTGCCTTTTCACCAGGGATTCTAACAACATTTTTAATAGTAATAAGGCCATCAAAAACCTCAGGGATTTCCTGTTCGAAAAGTTTTTCTAAAAATGCTGGTGCCGTTCTGGACATTACAATATTTGGTTTGTTGCCTTTCAATTCCACTGTTTCAATAATGCCACGAACATTTTCACCTTTTCTAAAGAAATCTGATGGTATTTGCTTATCCTTTGGTAATATTAATTCATTACCATCATCATCTAAAAGAATCACTGCTCTATGCCTTATGTGATGAACTTCAGCATTGTAAATTTCTCCTTCTAGATCTTTAAATTGTTTGTATATGTTTGTATTATCATGCTCTTGGATTTTGGCAATTAAATTTTGACGTAGAGCCAAAATTGAACGTCTACCTAAATCGAATAGCTTGACTTCTTCAGAAACATCCTCCCCAACTTCAAAGTCGGGTTCAATTTTTTGAGCGTCAGTTAATGATATTTCTTGGTTATCATTCTCAACTTTATCGTCAGAGACTACAATTCTATTACGCCAAATTTCTAGGTCTCCTTTATCGGGGTTGATTATAATATCGAAATTATCATCGTCTCCGAATTTCTTTTTTAATGCATTTCTAAAAACGTCCTCTAGTATTGACATTAACGTGACTCTATCAATAAGTTTATCATCTTTAAATTCCGAAAATGATTCAATAAGGGCTAAATTTTCCATATACTTATAATCTTAAAATACTAATTTAATTTGTGACTTTTCAATGTCTTGGTAAGGGATTGTAACTATTTTTTCAACTGTAACTTTACCTTTCCCTATCTGCTTGGGCTCTCTTGCCTTCCATTCCAAAACAATGTTGATGTCATTAGCAGCGGTTAATACTGCCTCATATTTTTGTTTTTCAAATGTTTCAACTTTGATTTTACGACCAATGTGTTTTTTGTATTGTCGCATGTGGGTTAACGGACTGCTAGCTCCAACGGATGACACTTCAAGTGAAAAATCTTGGTCTTCTCTATCCAGATTATGTTCAATAGCACGACTCACATATATACAATCCCCAACTAAAACCCCACTATCACCATCAATAATAACCCGGATTCTATTTCCCTCTAAGATTTCAAAATCAATCAGAAATAAATCTGGCCTTTTTTGAAGGCTTTCATTTAATAATTCAAAAACAGTGTCTCTAAACATTTGGTATAAAAAGAGGGGACTTTTCGTCCCCTCGCATTATTAATTTTCTTTGTGAGTTGCAAATATAAGATATTAGAAGCCATTTTCACAACTTTTTTTGTAGGATTATTAAAATAAATATTAAAAAATAAAAAAGCTCTAACATAAGTTAAAGCTTTTTTGTTGGCCCACTAGGGCTCGAACCTAGACTCTTCTGGACCAAAACCAGACGTGTTGCCAGTTACACCATGGGCCAATGTAATATTGAGGATGCAAATTTAGAACAAAACTTTGTCTGCACAAATATTTTACTTAAAATTAATAATTCCGTTATTTGAATTATTGTTAAATTCGCCATGAACAAAATTTTAAAAATGGAGGGTTTTAATTTCAAGCGATGGAAACTTATTTTGTCATGGACAGCTTTTTCAATTGCTCTGGTTGTCTACTTCATGACTGTCGAACCAACTGTAGGTTTTTGGGATACTGGAGAATATATATTAACGTCTTCTAAATTAGAAGTGGGGCATCCCCCAGGGGCTCCTTTATTTCAAATGTTAGGCGCATTTTTTTCAATTTTTGCATCTGAGCCAACACAAATTGGGTTAGTACTCAATATGATGAGTGCCTCAGCCAGTGCCTTTACCATTTTGTTCATGTTTTGGTCTATTGTTTTATTATTACAAAAAATCAATTCATTAAATCCAGAATCGAAAATTGAGTCACAAATAGGTGTCTTAGGGGCCGCTTTTGTGGGTAGTTTATCATTTGCATTCACCGATTCTTTTTGGTTTAATGCGGTAGAAACTGAGGTTTATGCTATGGCTACTCTTATAATGGCTACGATGTTTTATCTGGGCTTACGTTGGCAAAACGAAATGGATTTACCCAGAGGTAACCGCTGGTTGGTTTTAATTTCTTTTGTTGTAGGGCTTTCCTTTGGGGTGCATTTTATGGGGCTTTTAACCATACCAGCCATTGGACTGTTGTATTACTTTAAAAATTACAAAACTATCAGTGTTAAAAATTTTATTATTGCCAATTTAGCCGTAGTAGCTATTTTATTATTTGTATTCAAGCTCTTAGCTCCAAACATTCTGCGCTACTTCAGTGCTTTAGAAATTTTCTTCGTGAATAGCGTTGGTTTACCATTCAATTCAGGATCAGTTATCGCTTTATTTTTATTAATTATAAGCATATATAGTGGATTAAAATTTACTAAACGCAAAGGATTTGTAAACCTAAATACAGCACTACTTTGCATTACTTTTATTGTAATTGGCTTTACAACATGGCTAATGCTGCCTATTAGGGCAAATGCAAATGTACCCGTGAACGAGAACAACCCATCAAGTGCCAGAGAATTATTAGCATATTACAACTTAGAACAATATCCAAAAACCCATTTATTTTACGGACCTCAATTTACAGATCAATACGCAGGTCTTGATGAAGGCCAACCCTTTAAAGATGATAAGCCCAAATATGAGAAAGACCTAAAAACAGGAAAGTATGTGGTAGTTAATGATTATGTTAATGCAATTCAAAATTACAACAGTGACCACGGTTCAGTATTGCCACGGATGTGGAGTTCAGAGCATGCAATTAATTATATGCGTTATTCTGGATTTTTAGAATTTTCTATAAAGTCGGAATACAAAATGCAAAACGAATTTCGTACCCTGGTCGATGAGTTTAGAACATCAGTATTGGATGGGGAAGTTGATTACAAAGGATATCATGATTTTCTAAGGAACTATGGCCGCTATTTAGACATTAAAAAGCCATCATTATTAGACAATATTTATTACTTGTTTGATTATCAAATTGGATATATGTATTGGCGATATTTTATGTGGAATTTTTCAGGTCGTCAAGACGATATTCAAGGGAAAAAAGACTTGCACGGCAATTGGATCACTGGAGTTAATTTTGTGGATAGTCATTTGTTAGGAATTACACAAGAAAACCTCCCAAGTGATGTGCTAAACAATAAAGCCCGAAACAACTATTATTTACTTCCTTTTTTGTTAGGATTAATCGGAATATTATTTGTTTTCAAAAAGGACAAAAAAGTATTTTGGACTATGCTGGTTTTCTTTCTATTTACGGGAATAGCAATCCAAGTGTATACTAATGTGCGACCTTTTGAACCCCGCGAAAGAGACTATTCTTTGGTGGGCTCTTTTTATGTATTTTCCCTTTGGATTGGAATTGGAGTTTACGCAATTTATAACTGGCTTAGTTTATACTCTAAATCAAAACTTATACCTGCTTACGTAAGTATTTCATGTTTGGTATTAGTTCCAGGTATTTTATTGAGTCAAAATTGGGATGATCACGATCGCTCAAATCGAAGAACTGCTCATGCCATGGCGGTCAATTACTTAGAGTCATGTGATAAAAATGCCATTATTTTTACAATTGGCGATAATGACACATTTCCTCTTTGGTATGCACAAGAGATAGAAGGTATCCGAACCGATGTAAGGGTGGTTTGCACTAGTCTTTTCAACGTAGATTGGTATATTGATCAAATGAAGCGTAAAGCTTATGACAGTGAACCTATTCCATCAAAGTTAAGCCATGATAAATACAAATGGGGGACTCGAGATTATATAATAAAAGAAGTGGTGACACAAGACACTTTGGATATACATCAATTTATCGACTTTGTAACCAGTGATGACAAACGCACCAAATATGGCCATATACTAAGACAACAAGGATATGACACAAAAGGCCAAAGAAATCAAGATTTACAAGCCAACTACGCACCAACTGAACATGTAAGAATTCCTGTGAATAAAGAATTGGTGCTTAAAAATTCTATTGTGCCTGAAAAAGATGCTGATAAGATTGTAGATTACATTGATATTAAAATTGACAATCAAGCGATTTATAAAAACCGTTTAATGATGTTAGATATTATTGCCGAAAATAATTGGGAACGCCCTATTTATTTTAGTGGAGGGGCTTTTGGTAATGAAGATTATATATGGATGAAAGATTATCTACAATTGGATGGATTTGCTTATAAATTAGTCCCTATTAAAACCCCTAGGCAAGAAAATAATCCTTTTGATATGGGGCGTATAGATTCTGAAAAAATGTATCAGCTTGTCAAAAAATGGAAATGGGGCAATAGTGGAAATCGAAATATATACCACGATGTAGAAACCCGTAGAAATAGTATTACCTATAGAAGTCATATGGCTAGGTTAATTGAGAGTTTAATCAATGAAGGAGAATTAAAAAAAGCAGAAGAAATTATTGACTTAGCCATGGAAAAGATGCCAGTAGCTGTGTTTGGATATTATACATTTTTAGAACCTTTTGTTGGTGCTTATTACGAAATAAACGCCAAAGAGAAGGGTCGTGATTTATACAACAAAATTATTTTAAAATACCAGGAAAATTTGAATTACTTCAGCCAGATTTCGGATATTAATAAATCAATATATATTGAGGCGATTTATTCAGATATTGAACGTTACAAAAGTTTGGTAGATACTTTAAGCTTCTATGAAAAGGAAGAGATTATAAAAATGGAAATGGAAAAATTTAATGGTTTTTTGAGATTATTCACAAACGAAAATTTCTAAATAATCTTTGAAATTATGTAAAAAAATAAAACTACCTATTTCAAAAATGATTTTGTAAAATATTTATAATTGTGTTTGATTCAAATTTTCCACTTTGCCTCCATTTCATATCTCCTGATTTGTAAATAATTAAAGTTGGGGTTGATTTTATTCGAAGAGCTTCAGAAAGGGGCTGATTTTTATCAACATCTATTTTTATAACTTTTATCTTATCCCCTAGGCTAGCAACTACGTCTTTTAGAACTTCATTCATTGTAATTGATGCATCATCCCATTCTGTGAAAAAATCAAAAAGCACAGGAACTTCAACATCAATTAAGTCTCCGAATTTAGACATTTGGTTAAATTTAAACTTATCCCACTATTATTGAAATAAATTTTTTCTTATGACAATATTAGAAAAAGATATTTAATTCTAAGAGTTTTTTTATGTAATTAAAATTTAGAAAATGTTATTTCTATCTCTTTTTCCTTTTTTTAATGTGATAACAGTAATTTCAGGCCAAATCCCAACTCTACCGGGGAATGCTAAATATCCAAAACCTCGATTTACATTCAGAATTTGATTGGCTTTCTGATAAACCCCTGCCCAATATTTATAACGCCATTTAATGGGACTCCACTTAATTAAACCTGGAATTTCAATCCCAAATTGCATCCCATGAGTATGGCCACTTAAAGTTAAGTGGTAATGAAGGTTGTCCTTGAGAACCTCGTACTCCCAGTGTGAGGGGTCGTGACTCAATAAAATTTTAAAGTCACTTGCATCAATTTTCGAAGTTGCCTTTTTCAAATCTCCTTTTTGTTTAAATCCTTTACCCCAATTTTCAACCCCAATGACTGCAATTCTTTGGTCTTCCTTTTGAATAAACTTTGCATCATCCAATAACAATTGGAAACCCATTTCCTTTTGTAATTTAAGCATGTCATTAAAATTTTGATTCTTCTCTTCATCAGATTTCCACTTTGTATAATCGCCATAGTCATGATTCCCTAAGACTGAAAAAACCCCATCCTTAGCTGTTAAATTTGAAAATGTAGTTTTCCAAGGTATCATTTCTGAAGTTTTACTATTTACTAAATCTCCTGTGAACATAATTACATCAGACTTTTGCTCATTTACTAAACCAACTGCATATTCTACCTTTTGCTTATTATCAAAACTACCACTATGAATATCACTTATTTGTGTGATCTTATATCCCTCAAATTCTTTTGGTAAATCTTCAAAGAACAAAGTGTATTTTAACACTTTGTAGTTGTATTTCCCTTTTGTGATTCCATATAGAATGGATAAAAAGGGAACAGCGGCCACTCCTAAAGCAATTTGCCCAACAAACTTTCTACGGGTACTAAAAATTGAGCTACCAGCACGCGGCCTTGTCGTTAAAGCATTATATATTCCCTCAAAGAGCCGGAACACATCTTCTCCAAACATAGCTGAAACCAAAAACAGCTTGGGGATATAAAACAAAACAAAAAAGGCAAAAGCTTGGTAAAACCCAGAGTGAAGTGTTGCGGAACGGTCCAAATTTACCACATGGTATATTACATTGCCAAAGATGGCTATGGTAGATATAATATAAATTACAATGACCCAAGGGTTTTTTGTGACACTTCTAAAACTTTGGAAAGCGTAAAAATCAAGCGCCAATACAACTCCAATAAAAATAAGCAATCTAAGCATCTCTAAAATTTTTGTAAAAATAAAAAAATTCGCAGGGATTTCTATACAATAAAAACATTTAACGACCACTCTCAAATTCTTTAATTTTAGTATATTACGTTCAAAATTAAAATTAGTGTTTACTCCAAAAAAACAATCATTTTTGAACCATTGAATTCCATATTTAAACTTTTTAAAATTAAATTATGACAACAAAAAACAACTCCTCTGCTTTAACCACCTTGGTCTCAGTTTTTTTCTTTTGGGGCTTTATAGGAGCATCAAATGGAGTTTTTATACCATTTTGCAAAGAATACTTTATGATAGATCAATTTCAATCTCAGCTAGTTGATTTTGCATTTTATGGAGCATATTATATTGGAGCTCTTATATTATTTATTTTATCTAGTCAAAGAAAAAAGGATATTTTCAATAGTTGGGGTTATAAAAAAGGAATTATTTATGGATTATTAATATCAACAATTGGTGCATTAGCGATGTATCCAGTTATAAATGGAGCTGAAGAAGGACAAACAGAAGTCTTTTATGGTGTTCTGATTGCACTATTTATTGTAGGGTTAGGTTTTTCTTTACA